>JAIOQJ010000036.1 GCA_021413475.1 Planctomycetota bacterium
CTTCCTCTGGGCCTGGTATAAGCTCGCCAGGTTGTTCAGGCTGATGGCGATGGAGGGGTGCTTCTCACCCAAGACTTCGCGTTTAATCTTCAGGGCGTCGCGGTAGAGAGACTCGGCCTCGGCGTACTTCCTCTGGGACTGGTATAAGCTCGCCAGGTTGTTCAGGTTGGTGACGGTCAATGGGTGCTTCTCGCCCAGGACTTCGCGGTGGAACTTCAGGGCTTCGCGGAAGAGTGGCTCGGCCTCGGCGTACCTCCCCTGGGACTGGTACAGTAATGCCAGGTTGTTCAGGCTGATGGTGGTGTCGGAGTGCTTCTCGCCCAGGACTTCACGGCGGATCTTCAGTGCGTCGCGGGAGAGAGGCCCCGCCTCGGCGTACTTCCCCTGGGATTGGTATAGGGCCGACCGGTTGTTCAGGCTGCTGGCGGTAGCGGGGTGCGTCTCGCCCAGGACTTCGCGGCGAATCTTCAGAGCGTCGAGGTAAAGTAGCTCGGCCTCGGCGTGCTTCCCCTGGGACTGGTACATGACCGACAGGTCGTTCAGACTGGTGGCGGTGTCGGGATGCTTCTGGCCCAGGACGCGGCTTCGAATCTCATGGACCGACTTTGCAAGTGGGATCGCATCCTTGTCCTTTCCCTGCTGGTAAAGGGTGGCCAATCGCATGTTCAAGCGGGCAGCTTCGGCCAGTTGCTGGGCCTGTTCAGGTGTTCGCTGCTGCCGCAGCCCATTAGCTGCGATCTTGGCGTCGATCGTCTGCCAGTGGTTGTCGCCCTGGAGTTTATTGCGCAGGCCGAGAAGTTCTTCGGCGACCTTCAGAGCCTCTTCTCTTTTCCCGGCTGCTTCCAGTGCGGCCAAGCCTTTCTGCAATTCCGATGCCTTCTTCGCATCTTCGCCCTTCAGTATCCGCTCGTATTGCGGCTTTGCACCTGTCTTCGCTGGCTCTTCAGCCATCGCAAACTGTAGGAAGAGAATGCCAGTCGTGGTCAACACAAAAAGATGATTCATCATGGCGAAACCTTCGAGTAGGCGGTGAGGAAGCGATGTTCTCAATATTGAGCCTCGCGATTAGGCTAGCCGAATGTCTGAGGAATTCCAAACGAATACCGGTGATCCCAGTCGCCCGGCCGGCTTCCCCACGCATTTAGCCGCGCGGCCGCATACAATCACTTGAATTCCTTTTCGTCGTCGGAGGCCCGAACCCGATGTCCCCGCAGCAAACTCTTGATTTTCAAACTGACTTGAGGCTGTTGCCCGATCTGGCGGCCGCCGTGGCCGATTTACGGCGACGTTGGGGCCTTGATCAAGGTTTAGCGGTCGAGCGTTACCTCGAAGCCCATCCCGAGTTTGCCGACGAGCCGAACGCGATCGAACTCGTGCTGGCCGAGATTTTTTGTCGGATGGAGCGTGCCGATGCTCCCCAACTCGATGAATATCGGAGGCGCTTTCCCAAGCTGGCCGAGATTCTCGCTGAACGATGGCCGGCAACCGGGCAAACGATTGACGCGCCCGCAGCACGCGACACGAAGACGACCGCCACCTTCGACCCAAAAGCAAAAGACGAGTTTTCATTCCTGACACCCTCCGATCAACCCGGAATGCTGGGCCAGTTTGGGAGTTTTCAAATCGTCGAAGTGCTCGGCCGGGGCGGCATGGGTTGCGTTTTCCGGGCGTACGATCCCCAACTACTGCGCCACATCGCTCTCAAGGTGATGCACGAACAGATCGGAAGCACGCAGAACGGCCGTGATCGCTTTTTGCGCGAAGCACGAGCGGCTGCCGGTTTGCAGCACGATCATGTCGTGCCGGTCTATCAGGTCGGCGAGCACAATAGTGTTCCGTTTATCGTGCTGCCGCTCCTGCAAGGCGAGACGCTCGATTCACGCCTGAAACGGCAACCCGTGCTGCCGGTCGGTGAACTGGTGCAATTGGCGAAAGAAGCCGCAGCAGGATTGGCGGCCGCGCATGCGGCAGGGTTCGTCCATCGTGACATCAAGCCGAGCAATATCTGGCTGGAGACCGCTGACCCTTCGGATAAAAGCGGGCGATTCCGCGTCAAGATCCTCGACTTCGGTCTCGCCCGAACCGTCGATGACAACGATCGAGTCACCGTAACAGGGATGCATCCGGGCACGCCTCCCTACATGTCGCCAGAACAAATTGAAGGCAAGGAACTTGACGGGCGCACGGATCTATTCAGCCTGGGGGCCGTTCTCTATGAAGCGGCTACCGGGCACCAAGCGTTTTCCGGACCGACGATGAGCAAGGTCCTCCTACAAGTGACGACCCACGAGCCACCTGATCCCACCACCCTGAATCCGGCCCTCCCCGCCGCCTTCGCCAAACTCATCCTGCAACTGCTGCGGAAGGAATCTTCCCAACGCCCGGCGACCGCCCGGCAGATCGTCGACCAATTGACGAGCGGTGCCGAAACCGGAACGACGATCAAGCCCGATCAGGCGATTGCCTCCGTGAATCGATCCTTGCCATCGACCTGGAAGTACGTCGCCGCCTTCGCAGTTCTGCTCGTCGCCGTGCTCGGTATCTGGCGACCGTGGAACAAACAACCAACCGCGAGCGTTCCCGTTTCGAGTCCGTCACTTCCCGAAGCTGTAATCGAAGGGCCGTTACGGGTGCTTTCCTTCGACGTGCATCACTTCGCCAAGATCAGCGCCACCGAGGCCGAACCGCGCGGCATCCTTGGCCGGCAATCGTTCGTTGCGACTCGCGGCGACCAACTGACGCTCACCGCGAAACTCTCTCGGCCGGGCTATTCCTTCATCATTGCCTTTCGGCCCGATGGCGTTGCGGACCTGTGCTACCCGAATGATGAAGATACGCCGCCGCCGCTCTCCGACCGTCCGTCCTATCCCGACGAGACGGCCCGCGACCGCCGTTATGGCTTGGCCGAGGGTGGCGGCCTGTGGATCTTCACTCTGGTGACCTCGGAACACCCATTGCCCAGTTACCGTGACTTGTTGACCGGGAAGTTGCCGAAATGGACAATCCCCGACGCCAAACCTGGACAGGTCTGGTCGGATGACGGCCAATGGTTGGAAACGATGACCGCCGACAAGGTCGATCGCGGCAGTCGAGGGAAAGACGAGAAGGCTCTTGGCCCGCCGGCCGCCGTCACCGAACTGACCGACTGGTTAAAGAAACGCTCCGCGTCGACCTCGGTCCGCGCATTGGGTTTTGGAGTGAAGCCGTAAAGGGATCTGGTTGGCGCAGCGGAAAGATCGGCTTCAATATCCCTTTCTCTCCGTCAGAAGGCGTTCGTCTGAAAAAGATCGTCATCAGTGGTCATCTGAACTCGGGACAACGTGGCAAAATTCGCCCCGTCCCCTCGACCCTTCGGATATTGATGGAGTGTTCCAGTGCAGTTACGCTCGCGGCTCCTCATCGGTCTCGGTTCGCTCGTGTTCATGTCGATCTCCATGGTCGGCGGGTGTAGTCGTCCCGCCAAACCGAGTGAGGCGTTTGTCGAGTTACCGAACCAACCGGCAGAGCCTCCCGCCGGTGCCGGTGGTAGCGGTCTCCTTCTTTCGGAGTTGACGGTGGAGACCGATTTCGAAGGAGGCTCGGCCAAAGTGGTGGCGATTGACCAGCAGGAGAGAAGTATTCGCTTCGAACCGGGGGGTGATCCGCGCCACGGCTGGCCGTGCTGGTGGAACTTTCGCATCCGTGGCGCACGCCCCGGCGAAACCTTGACGCTTCGGCTCCGCGCGCTCAGTGAGTCGATTCCACAATCGGCTTACGGCTGGCTCAAAGACAAACCTCTCTCCCTGGATTGGGCGAGTCCGAGTCGCGCAGCGTGGTCGATCGACGGCGAGAACTGGCAACGAACGGAACCGGGGACACGTGAAGGCCATTGGATGATTTACCGGCTTAAAGCCACGACGGATGCGCTTCTGGTGGCGTGGGGGCCTACTTACACTCCGTCGCGTGCCGGGGAGTTTGCACACGCTTGCGCAAGGCAGCATCCGGCGGTGGTGAAGGCGGAATCGCTCTGCCAATCGCGCGATGGCCGGTCCGTCACGCTCTTGCGGATCGCGGAAGGACCTCGTCCTATTCCGCAGAGGGGTGCGATCTGGGTTCAAGCGAGACAGCATGCATGGGAGAGCGGATCAAGTTGGATCGCACAAGGATTCACCGAGTGGCTATTAGCCGACAGTCTGGAAGCGACTTGGTTGCGTCAGCATCACGAAATCTTCGTTGTGCCAGTCATGGACGTGGATCACGTCGCCAGCGGTCAGGGCGGTAAAGAGGCAATTCCGCAGGATCAAAATCGGGATTGGACGGATCGCCCACATTGGCCGGAAGTCGCGGCAGCGCAAGCGGCAATCCGTGTGCTGATACGAGCGGATCGAATGAGCGCATTCATCGACCTGCACAATCCTGGGCCAAACGATCGGGCGATCCATTTTCATACACCGCCGGACGAGGGAACCAAACCGGGTCAACGCGCCGCCATCGACCGGTTCAATCTTCTGGCGAAAACCCACTTGTCGAAGGTGATGCCGGTGCAGGAAAAAGTCGTAAAGAGCGGCGCGAACTACAATCCCAACTGGATGCAAATGAGCCATTGCTGGGTGGCCGCCCACGCGCCGGAAAACACGTTGGCCCTGTGCATCGAAACCCCGTGGAATATCGACCAGAGTAGTCAGGAAGGATACCGGAGGATGGGAGCCGCCATCGGTTTGACAATCTTCAAGCAGTTTCACGACAAGGACAGTACTTCTCCCGATAAGTGACTGCGAGCAAATCACTCGGGATGCGGATGATGATCTGCAGTTCGTCTATCGCTACACGATAACGATGTCCACGCCGCCATCCAAGTGAAGTGTTTCTTGTAATTCACAAAGCGTTTCCGCCCTTCACGTTTGCCGCGACCGCCTTCGATAAGCAGCAATGCTTGTACTTCTTTCCGCTCCCGCATGGACACGGATCGTTACGATCGTATCGTTGGCGGGCCGAGGACGGAAGGCGTAGCAACGATCGGGTATCCTGGTGGAACATCTCCCGGAGCATCGCGTACAATTGCGGATCCTTTTCCTGCAAAAGATCCGGGGATTTGAAAAAATACTCTGCCAGAACTGCGAAGAATTCGCGCTCGTTCGTGTATGCGTACTTGTTGATGTAGGAATGATTCTTGCGGGGATGAGAAAGCTCTTGTGCCACGTATTGGACCCAATGCTTGACTACCTGCCAGGGGACTTCCGGTGGAAGCCCGTATTCGGCCTCTTCATTCTCCACCAGGTGAACGAACTCATGAACGCCCACGTTGTCCTTGCTCAATGAGTCATCGAAGCCCCCGAGGAGAGACGGTTTGGAAAGGATCATCACACCGCTGAGGTGCTTCAAACCGACCATGCCGAGAAAGTTCTCGTCGGTGTTCCCTGTTGTTTGATACTTCTCCCCGAACGAGTCAGGATAGACAAGCACTTCGCCCAGTCGATGGTATTCCCAATCATGAAAACCGAAGATGGGCATGACCGCACTGGCAGCAATCAAAACCCGAATAGTGTCATCGACATCAGTACGGATGCCCGTGATCTGGACCTCATCGAGGAATACTTTGACGTTCTGCCGGAAGCGTTCTTTCTCATGGTCAGGCAGCGCTCGAAAAAACGCGACGTGAGATTGAAGAATCTGTTCCCACGATGCGGGGAACGGCTGTCCCATGATTCGTAATCGCCTCAGGCAGTGCCGGCGGGCCAGCCAGTAGATGAACGGACAGAAGCCCATTGAGAAAAGCGCGAGAGGGAAGAACCAGCCCACAACCACGGACGTCACCGCCATCACTCCAGCAAGTGTGAGGGCATGACGATGGTTTCGACGGTTGTTCTCGGCGGTCACCAACATTCTCAGGTACTCCGGGCGAGAATTCTTCATTCGCGTTCCGCAATCTGCGCCGATGGGCCGGAAGTTCCGTGAGGTCGTGGTAGCCGATCATTTCCATTTTGTTTCCGTGATCACACATCAGACGACGCAGGTGTTCGAGACTCGCCCGACGTTGTGCATCGTCGTCGGCACGCGGGGCTGCAATTTGCGAGACGAGGTGATCGTCCGAAGTCAACTCGATCCGCAGGTAGCAGAAGATCGGGTCGTAGGATCCGTGATAACTTCACATGCAATAATAGTGTAAAAGATCAATTGGGCAGTAAGGGGAGTAATATCCCTGGCAAGCCATCAAAAGCCATGTGAAACGTAGGATTCCTGGAAAAATATGATTTACGTAAGTCTCTGTACTGCCAGCTTTTGCAACTTAGCCATACCGTATGGGTTCGGGAAGTCGGAGGTCCAAATCCTCTCGGCCCGGTTACACGAAAACCCGGGAAAACAAGTGTTTCCCGGGTTTTCGTGTCGCTGAAAAATGGCAGATCTGCACGAACAAGCTCCTGCCCGCTCAGGACGGGTCGGGGCCGAGACGGCACTTCTGCGGCAGACGAGACGCCTTTCAGGCATCAAAATCGTGGTCTTCGGTTCGGCGCGGCGGTATGATTGGACCTTGATATCGAAACCGTCCGCCACCCCTGGGACTTTTGCCATGCGTCACACGGCCTTGCTTTCGCTTTTCACACTGTCGCTTTGGATTTGCCTCACTAATTACGTTGGCGCTCAGCCTTCGACGGAAAGTCCGCGCAACCAGTATGAGTTGCTACTCAAGCAGTTCGCGAAGGACCAGGCGGAATATGCGAAACGCCTGGAGGCTGCTCCCGATCGAGCAGCGCAGACGAAATTATTTCGCGAGTCGAGCCCATATCCGGTGTTTGCGGGCCGATTCCTGGAACTGGCCAAGAAGCACCCCACGGATGCGGCCGCGTATGATTGCCTGCTCTGGATCGTGCGGAATGCCGAGTGCGGCCCGTTGTGCGAAGCGCCTTATTCCCAGGCCGTCGAGATGCTCGCGCGGCATTACGCCCAGCACAAGGATGGCGAGCGCTGCTTCGACGCCATGTTGGAGTCGGCCTTCCTGTCCTCGGCCAAGTATCTCGAAGCGGTTTTCGCGAAACATCCCGATCGGGACGTGCGCGGGCGGGCCGGATATCAACTCGCCATGTTCCTGAAGCAGTACTGCGCGACGATGGACCGCTTGCGCGAGCAGCCCGAGAACGCAAAAAACGCCGAACTCTTCATGGGCCCCGCGCTGGTCAAGACGCTTACCACCACTGACCCGGCACCGCTCCTGCGGCAAGCCGAAGAGGTGCTCGATCGCGTGCGGAAGGAGTACGCACTGGTCGAATACAAGGATTCGTTTCTCGTCAAGCTGGCGGAACGGGAACTGTTCGAAATGCGTCATCTCGCCATCGGCAAATCCATCCCAGAGATTGATGGCGAAGACACCGCGGGCAACAAACTCAAGCTGAGCGACTATCGCGGCAAAGTCGTCGTTCTCGTCTTCTGGGGGACCTGGTGCGGGCACTGCGTGGCGATGTTGCCGCAAGAGCGGGCGCTGGTGAAGAAGTATGCGGACCAACCATTCGCCCTTCTAGGCATCAACAACGATCAGGACCGCGCGAAGCTTAAGCCATTCTTCGAAAAGCAGCAAATCACCTGGCCATCCTTCGCCGATGCGACGGATACCATCTCCACGCTCTGGAACATCAAGGGTTGGCCCGCGGTCTTCGTCGTCGATGCCAAGGGCGTCATCCGGCACCGTGGCCTCCGCGGCGAACCGCTCAACCGGGCCGTCGAGCAGTTGGTGAAAGAAGCCAAGGCGGCGAACTGATCAACTTCTCTCCGCTTGGAGGAGATGTGGAATCATTGGCAAGCCGAATCATCGTTCCGCCTGCGTTCCATTCGTAACAGGAAACTCACACACCCCCTGTTACGAATGGCCCATTTTTTGTTACGAATAGCGAGCGATTTGTTACCAATAAGTGGCATTTTGTTACGAATAGGTCGCGTCCTGCTTACGAGTGCGTAGCGTTTTGTTACGAAAAAGTAGCTGAACTCAGCGGTTCGAGCCAGAGGAAGTTTGCAATGAATTGAAAAGGCGGTTGCTGCCAGCTGAACGCTCGGCAAAAGAGTCAGCGATAGTGCAAAAAGGAGCCGACCACCCTGGGCGAGTGATGGTCGGCTCCTGGGATACGCGGGGGCGAGCACACGATCTCAACGGAGTCTCATCGCAGGGCATTGAGTGGGAAAAGATACCCCCTTCGAGCGCTTTTCCACTCCTGGGCGATCTTTTGGATGAACCTCCGTCGGTCTCATGTGATTGCCCCTTCCACCCTCTAGAACGAGCCTTTCTGTCAGCAAACGCAAAAATTTCGAACTTTTTTTGGAAGTCGACACTGCGGCAGGACCCGTCGTTTGTGCAGGTTGGGGGGATTGCGCATGAAAATCCGGACCTATTTATTAAAAAACAGTGAAATCCAAGATTAACCATGTTAGAACAGGCCAAACGGAATTCGCCCCACCAGAAGTCAGGGAGTGCGACCGCCTCGAATTTAAGGGAAACGCTCCCATGATCTCCCCAGCATTCAATTACTTTTGTACACGTTCGAACATTGGAACTCTCGCGCTCCTCGCCCTTGGCATCGTCGGATTCGCCTTTCCCACATCGCTTTCCGCGCAAACGCTCTACTCGTGGAATGACACTGGCACCAGCTGGAACTTGGCATCTGATTGGACGAAGATATTCGGAACGGGAAACACCTTTCCGGGAATTGGCGATACGGCCCAGTTCACCGGTGGGCCGTTCGCGGTTGCGGTCGATCCGATTCTTCTTTCCGATGTAACGATCGACCAGCTGCGTTTCAGCGGGGGGCCCACGGACGGTTGGTTCCTTTCCGGAACCAACACGCTGACGGCGGGTACTTCCACGGTATCGGGGATCGTGGTCGGTGGGGCGGGAAATTACACGATCGATCTGGGCGATGGGAACGCAACGTCACTGACTCTGAGCGGTCCAACTCTTGCCCCGGGCACCGTTACTCCACCAACCGGCGGAGCAATCATCGTTGGTTCAGGAACGCTACGACTCACTGGGAAAACGATCGCGACAACTGTAGCCGGCCGTGGAACGGTCAATATTCGCTCGGGAACGTTGATTCTCGACAATTCCGATGGAAACCCAACTGGCGGTCAGCGGTTCACCACGAGCGGCACTTTAAGTCTCATTGGCGGCGGATCGACAGTCGAGTTTCGCGGAGCGGCGGCGGGAACCCCCTTCAGCGGCTTCGCTGGCGCTTCCCTGGCGGCGGCAGCGGCGGGCGATACCTATTTGCGAACGATTCAGCAGAGTTCTGGTTCGTTGTCCATTGGCTTCAATGGAATCTCCCAGAACACGAGTGGAGTTCTCTTTGTCGAGAACATTGGCTCCGGATTCGTGGGCGATACGTCGAAGCCGGTGGTCACCATTAACAACCTGCCGCTTATTACATCAAATGGATTGATCTCACGCTCAACAGACATTGATATGCCTTGGGTAGTGGTCACTCAACGTGCCTCGTTAAGCAGTTCCGCGATTAGCGGACGCTGGGCAAACTACACTCTCGCTGCCGGGATCCTTGCTGCCACGGTCGTTGAACTCCCGGGCGATTTCAGCGGAGCGGCATCGGGATCCAATATCGTGTTCAAACCAGTATCGGCTGGAACTGTGACGCTCGGTACTCCGTCCACGCCTCTGGCAAGCGTGGTGCTAGAACCAGTCGCGGGCGTTTCGTTGGATGTCGGGGCAGGTTTGAACACAAATGGATTGATCCTTTCGGGAACCAACGACATCACGATTCATGGGACAAATCTGTTGAGCGCGAATACCCACACGCGCAGCATTCTCATCCTGAGTGAAATGGCGGCTTTGACCACGAATGCTTCGTTGAACATCACCTCGACTGCCATTCCCACATCGACGTTCGCCATCACGACGCTCGGCGGCAACGGATTCTTGATCCTTACTGGCACCGATCCGCAAATTACCACGGGAACATTTTCCGGCAACGTCTCGTTGACCTTGGGGGGCGGCGTGTTGCGCGGCACGGCAGCAAACCTCGTTTTCACCGCCCCCAGTGGCGGCGGCGGCGTCCGTCTGCAGCTTCGCGGCGGCGTACTCGAGTACGATGTTTCCGCGAGCAACTACACATTCAGTATGTCGCTTGGTCTCGGGGTGAATCAGGTGAACTGGACCACGGTTGCCGGATTTCGGGCGAACAATAACGCGGGTGGGGGCGGTTTCTCGGCTTACTCCTCAAACCCCGCCAATGCATTGACCGTGAATTTGGGCGGTAGTGGTGCCACCCTTTTCTGGAACGATGGTGCCGCCTCGAGCCCACAGTTGTTCGTCACCGATGGCTACGCACTAAAGTTCGGTTCGGTCCGATCAAACGCCACCGTCTTTTGGCTCAATCCGATTGCCCTGGACGGCAACAGCAGCGGCGCGCAAGCCTCGAACACGCTTGCCGCCAACCGCGTTCGCGAGATCCTGGTGACGCTCGGTGAGGGCAACGCGGCCGATCAAACGCAGCTCAATGGCCTGATCACCGGCTCGGCCTCTACCGACTTGTTGAAAACAGGTACGGGTGTCTTGGTCTTGACGGCGAACAATACTTATCTGGGCAACACGTACGTCGACAACGGCGAGCTCCGGGTATTCGGTCAGACGGGCGCGAATTCGGGCACTTCAAGCGGAACTGTGATGGTCCGCAGCGGCGGGACGCTGGGCAGCGGCGGTACGCTGGGCGGCAATGGTCAGGCGTTAGGGCCGGTTTCGATCCTGGGCGGCGGCTTCATTCGCGGCGGCAACGGCCTGGGCGTCAGTCAGTTTCTGAAGACGGGAACTCTCACGCTTTACAGCGGTTCGACGATCCGTGCCGTCGTGGCCCTGGGCCTTGGCGCCGGCGATACCGAGATCACAGGTGCCAGCTTGATCACCGTGAATTCGGCCTCGACCTTCGGGCGTTCGCTCAGCAGCGACACGATTCATATCCTGTTGTCGAACAATGGCTCGCTCATCCTGGATGGCACGACGAACTACACGCGGCGCTTGGCAACGTATCCGGCGCTGGCGGCGACTTTATCCACTGGAACTTACACGTCCAGCATGTTGGATTTTACCGTGGACGGTTCGAACTTCACGGTCGGTTCGGATTGGTCCGTGGTGGTCAGTTCGACAACGCTGGACATCATTTTTACCGCAACTCCGGAACCGGCTCATATCTTGTTTTTGTGCGTGGCGATCGTTGGATTGGTTCGCCTCTTTCGCCAGATCGCGAGAATGAACCTTCAATTCCACTTGTCGCGTTAGTCAATCAGGCGAAACTGTCTCACCACCGCTTCGTGTTCCAAGCGATTGCCAAACATCCGGGCGGATGGTCTGATTGATGAAGCGGACGGAGCCATCAGCCATTACGACGTTGACGCCGCCGGGATGATTGCTGCGCGCGGCGAGATGAAACTGATCGCCAATATGACTCATGCAATCGCGGCCCGTGTAATTGGGCGGCAAGGTGTGCGTGTAATGCGAAGTATGGGGATTGCCTCGGTAGTATTGAAGGCCGCTCACATTGGTTGTGGTCGCGGCCGCGTTGCATACAGCGGCAAGATTGTCGTTGAGAGGTCCGAGATTGTTCGCGTTATTAGGCGGATTGCCCCCCCAGATGGCGGGCAATACCAACGTCACATCGAATCGATCGTGTTTGGGTGCCGCTCCGCGCCGAACTTCGGCGAATAGCACCGTGTTGGTGGCTCCGTCCGTGATGTTCTCGAAGGTTACTCGCGAGTCAATCGCGAACACTCCGGCGAGCTGGGCGGGCTTCACGAGCGCACCCGACGATTCGCGAAACCAACCATGCGCCCCGGCGTTGCCATAGTAATTGCATCGGCCAGTGGCTTCAGGCGTGACTCCGGGCGGCGGCGCTTCGTCCGTTGCCGCGCCGCTCGAAGGATCCGACGGACACATCAAAATCACAATGTCGCCGACGCGGCCGTTGTAGTTTGCCGCGACGGCGTGGGCACCGACCGTCGGATCAAACTGATCATAACGGCTTTGTTGTTCCAAATTCGGCAGCAATTGTGCTTGAACGGATAACTGACTGGGCGGAGCGGTCGAACCCGATGGAAGGCGCTGGTGGGCACCATGATGGACATGGGTTGCCTGCCCGATCTGCTTCAGGTTATTCTGACACTTCAAGCGTGAAGCGGCCTCCCTCGCCCGCTGGATCGCGGGCAACAGGAGGCCGATCAACGTGGCGATGATGGCAATCACCACGAGCAGCTCAACCAGGGTGAAGGCGGCTCGTTTCATCGGGCGTCTCAGCTATTGATGCAAAACTGTTGGCTTCCGCTGACCCCGTTACCTGCAATCGTTGCAACCAGGTCTAAATCTGGTTCCAGGCTGGAAAGGTTAAAAGTTGCCGCCCAGAACGAATCCCCATCATCGAAGAAATCCCCGTATGCTATAGCGCCGGCTCCGCTCGGAGTAACGGTCACGTTCGTTACCGCGGTCCCGGCCCCAGCTGTCCGAGTTCCATAGACGACGAAGTAATCGCGTTCTTCGATGACGTTTTGATTCGCCGTCGGGTACAGAACATCCACCCCGCTTGTAGCCCGAACGCCTCTGAGGGCATTTACTACCTCGACCCGCTGGATCTTATCCTTGCAGCCGGGGATGTCGACGCCATTGGCGTCAACTCCAAAGACCTCGAGCTTGTAGGTTCCAGCACCGCCGGCCGTGGTCGCGTCGAACTTGATTGCCCACCATTTGTGGAAGCCGCCCGACGGTTTCCACTCTAACAGGTATTTAACCGGTTTCGCTTGAAGCTTGATTGCTGTTCCATCAGCAGAGCTACCATCTTGCAGATTGGTGATGGTACCTCGGACCTTATTAATATCCCCGCGGGCTAGTCCAATGACCGCGAAAGATATCGGGACCTCCATTCGTTCACTGTCCCGTTCAGGATGAATGATCTTTACTTTCTTTGCCGCCATGATCGACTCCGTGTTTGAGGGGGTAGATTAAGGTTTCTCATCAGCTAATGGAACTACAGACGCGGAACAAAAGGCGGCGGAACCACCGAATACGAGCAGGCCAAGCCCGCCGCGCGGGTTGAAATTGAAGTTCTCGATCTTCAGCAATGCGTGCGCGGATGACTGCCGTTTCCAGCTAGCCTGTTCGCGAGCAAATGACTCCCGAATGGAATCAGCGCTCAAATAGAATCGCTGACTTTCCCATTCGGCAGTAATACCTTCCGGGCCAACGATCAAGGCAAGTTCTCGCCAATTCGTGTTGCCGGCACCGGGCGGCTCGAAACTCGTTCCCGCATTGCCGACCATGCTGGCGTCAATATTGAGCGGAGTTCTCCGGCTGGAAAAGAAACGTGGAATGATTTTTGGCACGTTGATCGACGGCGGAATCGGCTTCTTCCCAATAACGATCGGCAAGTCGCGATAGCCGCGAACATCATTGAAAAATATCTCGACAACGAAATGGACCGGTTCGCCATCGATCAGGAAACTCTGCCGGGCTACGAAGATGCCCACTCCGCCATGCAGATTGCTCGATTCATGCCGGATGCGTGCCTGGAATCGGTAACGTTCGCAATCGACCGCCGGCAACAATTCCAGCGAGGCCGTTCGGAAAGCGTTGAGGCGAAATACTCCATCCTGTTCCATTACGATCTTGCTGGTATCTTCGCCGTTGAGCCAGCGTTGCCAGGCCGGTTTGCCTGTCTCCCCGATCAACTTCGCCGGCTCCCCTTTGGCGATCCGCGCTTGCATTTCGCGCAGCGGCCGATCGGGGTCGCGGAGATAGAGGGCCCCCGCGACGAGCATGCAAACGGCGATCGCTGTCGCCAAGATCCAGTTGTGTTTCAGGCGTTTGAGGCTGCGTCGAGCCAAACCGGGAATGTGTTGGGGGCGTTTGTTATCGAGCCATAGCCCGAGGTCATCCGCCAACGCCTGAGCCGAAGGGTAACGTCGCGCGGGGGACTTTTCCAGGCATTTGACGCAGATCGCTTCCAGATCGCGCGGCACGTCCCGCCGCCATCGCGAGGGCGGGACCAACCTCTCCTCGCGAACTTTCCGCAACGTGTCGACCCGGTCGTCGCCTTGGAATGGCGGTTCGCGAGTGATGCTCTCGTAAAGGATGGCGCCAAGCGCGTAAACATCGGTCCGCGGCCCCACGGCACTATTCTGGCCGGCCGCCTGTTCCGGAGCCATGTAACTCGGCGAGCCGAGAATCGCGTCCGACTGTGTCTGGCCATCCTGCTCGTCGAGCAGTTTCGCCAGGCCGAAGTCGGCAATTTTTGGCGACCCGTCGAGGGTCATCAACACGTTGGATGGCTTGAGATCGCGGTGAACGACATGCTTCTGGTGCGCGTACTCGACGGCACCGGCCACCGTCCGGACCAGTTCGGCCGCGCGGCGGCAGGGAAGTTGGCCCTTGGCGAGCAGCGCACTCAGGGAGCCGCCGTCAACCATTTCCATCACAAAATACGGCAGTCCGGCATGCTCCGCGAACTCGTAAAGCTGGGCGACGTTCGGATGCTGCAGGCGGGCGATCGCACCGGCTTCGGTGCGGAATCGAGCAACCACTTTGGCATCGGCGAATACTCCCGAACGGATCACTTTCACGGCGACCGTTCGCTTGATCGACTCTTGCCAGCCCTTGAACACGATCCCCATGCCGCCGCAGCCGAGCTCACCGACGATCAAGCTGTTGCCGATCGACTTGCCGATGAGCAACTTGCTCAACGATTGCGCATCGGAATTGGCGGCTTGGCGGTGGTGGCCGAGAATCGACCCGGTTTGATCGAGTGCCCGCTCCTCCAATCGTCTCAGCGCGGGGTCACGCTCGAAGGGAATGACCTCGAAGCAGCGGCGGAGCTTTCCCGCGAGTTTATCATCCGGCGAGCTCCGCCATTCCTTCAAACGCTCGTCGCACGCAGAGCAATGAGAGACATGTTCGAAGAGAAGATTGAGTTGATCGTCAGAAAGGTTGCCCGAATCGAGGTCTTCCAGATCTTGGAATTCCAGGCAACGTTCCGATTCGATTTTTGGTTGAGCGATCATGAGCGTTTACTCGAACCGGAACGGAATCAGCACGGGTCAGAGTGACTCGATCAAGCCGGAAAATTCTTCCTTTAGCCGGCGCCGCACGCGGGATTTCGCGAGGTAGACCGAATTCACCGAGATGCCGAGTTCCTCGGCGACCTCGGCCGGACTCATTTGATCGACAACCACCCGCAGGAAGGCCTTACGCGTCTCTTCGTGAAACTCGGAAAGGACCATCTCGACTGCTTGCCGAAGCAGGATCAACTCGTCGTCGACTACCTTGCCGTCGCCGGAATCTTTTTGCTCGCCATCCACGATGGACGGGAGCTGGGCGAGCAAATCCGCGCCGCCCGCATCGATCCCCGGTGGGCGGCGACGACACCAGTCGCGCACTTTGTTGACCGTAATGGTACGCAGCCAGCCACGGAACGAAGCTCCGACCTGATCGTGGCGGTACTTGCCAATTCCACGCGCAACTGAACTAAATACTTCTTGACCGATGTCCGCGGCATCCGTTTCGCTCAATCCGCACTTACGGCACCAATAATAAATGAGCGGGCTATACAGGCGCACGAAACGCTGCCAAGCTTGCGGCTCTCGCTCTCGAATCCGGACCAACAACGACGATGAAGTATCCGCGGAGGATCTATCTCTATTAACGCGACTCTCTGTCACTCAGCCCTCCCACACCATTATTATGCCCATAGGGTGGGGTAATTATGTTCATTTCGGACACGCTCGGTCAACGAAAATTCCCTGTAATATCCGCATTACTCAATGGGATGCTCGTCAGACTTTCGTCCAAGAGCAATCCTACGCCTTTTCGGGAATAAACGTGTCGAACTACCCGTGCGTCTAACGAAAATCTGACTTGCTGACTGAATACTCTTGTGAATCGTCATCGCGCCCGGCTAGCCTTCAATTTGGTTTGGCAATTGAATCCCGCACGGAACGCTTCGGTTTCTTGGTTGATGCCCGTTCGATCCTCGAGTGAAATCGGCCGTTTCTAACTGGTCAGAACAATATCGGCGAGAACGCCTTGGAAATCTCGAAACGAACAATCGATGGCGGCGAAAAAAATGGTGTCTTCGCGGTTGGTCTTGACGTCGGCTCGACGACGAGCAAAGCAGTAGTTGTTGACACTCAGACGAAGCAGATCGTTTGGAGTCGCTACCAACGACACGATTCTCTCCTCGCCGAATCTGGCATTTTCATGTTACGTGAGATCGAGTACTCCTACGGAAAAACCTCGTCCCTTCGCATTTTCGTGACTGGGTCGGGCGTGGCGGCCTTTGTGCCGTTGATCGGTGCCCGTTTCGTTCACGAGATCAATGCCGTCACGCTTGCGGTCGAATCATTACATCTCGACGTTCAAACCGTCATCGAGCTTGGCGGACAAGATGCGAAAATGATTCACTTTCGGACGGATCCGACCATCCGCAATGAAGAGCAGACTCGGTGCATGTTCTACTCGATGGGATGATCTTGGCTGACGATGCGGTAGAATGAACGCAACTACCTTGGGAGCGATGATTAATGGGCACGACATCGGCACGCGGCGATCTCATTCGGACCGAAAGTTTGGGAAAGGTGTTTGCCGATGGTCAGGTGCAAGCGCTGATCGACGTCAATGTGGGCATCGCCCAAGGGGAATTTACAACCATCCTTGGTCCCAGCGGCAGTGGTAAATCGACTCTGTTGGGCATTCTTGGCGGACTGGACCAGCCGACGACAGGCCAAGTTCTGTTCGAGGGAAAGCCGCTTTCTTCAATGAGAAACCTCGACGACTTTCGCACCCGGAAAATCGGTTTTGTCTTCCAGTCGTTCTTACTCTTGCCAACCTTGACCGCACGGGAGAATATCCAGATCCCGATGTTCGAAGGGCCGCTGAGAGGCAGTCAGCGCGTTGAAAAGGCGACGCAACTGCTCGAAGCAGTCGGCCTTGCTCATCGCTCCGAGCATTTGCCGAGCCAGCTTTCCGTTGGCGAACGCCAGCGCGTCGCGATCGCGCGTGCGCTGGCGAACGATCCCCCGCTGATTCTGGCTGATGAGCCGACCGGCAATCTTGATTCACGGACCGCCCAGTCCATCTTGGATCTTTTTTCCAAGCTCCATGAAGAGCGCGGTTTGACGCTGATTGTCGTCACTCATTGGGAGCCACTTGTCGATTACGCGACACGGGTGATTCGCTTGAAGGATGGGCGCGTCGCATCCGACGAATATATCGCAAAACCTCTTCGTTCATACCGCTCCGTTATGAACGAGGGCCTTGAAACGCCAGCTAGCGGTCGAGTTTGAGTAGTTGACGGCGAAACGCACGCACATCCGATTGAACAACGAGCGGCAGCTTCGAACGCAACACATTCGGACTATCGAACCAAGATTTCGGCTCGGCGAATACCTGGTGCGACTCGACGAACAAAAGGCCCTTTGGCTCTTTCATCCGCGTTATCCGCGTGTAAGTCCCCATGCCGGAGTACGGTTTCGCCGGTCCCGCTTTGAGCGCACCCGTGTCATCAGGCGTCAACGCTTGCCAGATGTTCGGCATGGCCTGATCTCGCAGAAACGATGGTTCCAGCCGCACCGAAAGCACCACCGAGTCCGCCGTTCTGCTCGTCATGATTCGATAGGTTCCGTGCGTCTGAACACGTTCCAGGATTGCGTAACTCGCGCGGCAGTAGGACTCTTCGATGTCGTCGTTCTTGAGCCGAGTGATTCCACGTTCTTTCAATTCGGCATCCTTGAGGAATGTCAATTGGGTATCACGGCGGTATCCCTGAAACAGATCGACCAGCGCACGATGGTCGATTTTCTCGAACGATCCATGAGCGCAGAACCAAAGCGTGGTGCCTCGGCCCAGAAAATTGGGGTCCTTGACCGCCAGGTCGCGAATCTTGAAGACGTGTGGTGCAACCACTGATTCGCGTGTCACGTCATCGATATCAAAGTCATCGCCAACAAGCTTGCGAAGCACTTCCATTTGCTCTTTTGCCGTGAGTTGGGACGGCATGAGCGGAGCGACAAGAGGCTCAGCGGTTTCCCGATCCAGGGCAACACCGGGATCACGCAGTTCGCGATACAACGGGTTCAATTTGAGATGGGGATCCACGTTCGGTGCCTGCGCGTGCAGATTTGCGAATGGGGCCAAGATTCCGACAACAATTGCGCCCATGCAACGAATGGCGAACATAGAAGTGCCTCAAACACCAGTTAGCGAGCGTGAAGGTATTCTTCAGCACGAGCGCGACGGTGTCAAGATCCTTACGTTCGCTTCAGCGATTGTCGAGGGTCGGTTCCGGTTGCCAAAGATAAAGAAATGTCGGGAGTCGGCTGCGGTCCAAACCGGGAAACGCCGCGGGAAGCCACGGTGCCATCGGTGAAACCGAAGCGCTAATCGCATAGGGCGAATGAGCGGGATCATTGCGGCGATGGTACATCACGGCTCGTGCGCCCGGTGCTTTCGTGAGATGGCGGGCGACGTTGATAGCATCGTCAACATAGCCGATGCTATCGATCAATCCGGCGGTTTGAGCCTTGGTGGCCGTCATGACTTGTCCGTCAAAAAGCGACTCGTCATTCGGGTTGATCTTGGTGCGGCTCTGGATCACGATGCACTTGAATCGTTCATGAAACTCGTCCGCGATCTGCTGGAGCATCTTTCTCGTTTCGGGTGTGAGCGAACGGGAAGAAGATCCCATGTCAATATTTTGTCCCGATTTCACCGACTGGGGAATGATGTTCATCAGAGCCATGAGGTCGCGTAGATTGTAGCTATTCCAGATGACGCCGATGCCTCCCGTGATGGACGTGGGATGAGCCACGATGTGATCGGCAGCGGTCGCGAACCGCTGGATCCGACCGTGCGGCATCGAGCTTTTCGCGGAAGAGCGCCACCGGATTGTCGCCGGCGATGATGGTGCTATTGAGGTTCTGGTTGAGCATAAGGCCGTCGACGTCGATCAAGGCTATTTTGACGCCATCGCGGGGGCAGGGACGGCCGTCGAGGGCCATTTCGACCACTGGACCTTCCGACGAGGGACTGGCCGCCGTAATTCCGAAGGTGCCACGGATCGGCGACGCGACTTCGACCACGCTGTTGGTGTTCACGTTCAGGCCGTGATGACAACCAATTAGACAAACGAGCAGCAGGCCGAACGCATTGCGGGAAGCTGCCGCCGATATTTGCCACATGATTGATCCTCGCCCACTCACCAACTGCAACAATTTCATCGGTTTTGCTGATGACGGCAGACGAGGAATTCCCGCCATTCAATGCAACCCTGTCGGAATGGGGGAAATGGGTAGGAAATTAACCGAACTACTCGTGTCGCAAAGCCTGAGCAGGCGAGTATCGCGAGGCAATCCAGGCAGGATAGAGAGACCCCAGCGATCCGGCGACAATGCCCAACGACATTCCTTTTAGCAGGCCTTTCAGTTCGATGGTTTTGTCCACGACATTACTCGTGACGTTGTAATTTCCAAGAAAATGGATCAGGGGAATCGCGAATAGGACTCCCAGAAATGAGCCAATAATCGATAAAACAAGCGATTCCAGAACGATCATTCGGATGACCCGACTCTTACGCCAACCAATCGCGCGCAGGGTTGCAATTTCCCGAAGACGTTCTGAAATCGACATCATCATGGTGTTGAGCATGCTCACCAGCCCAATGATGAGGGCAATCGTCGAGGACGCCCAGGCCAATCCTTTGAGCAACTGCGTTTCGAATGTCGATTTAACATGATCTTTCGTGGGTTGGACCGACAATCGCAAAGATTGTCCTCGTTCGTCACGAAGGTCTTCGATCTGCTGCCGGATACGCTCGACGGATTCGACCTTATTGGGACTGGGCTCGAGAAAGATCAGGAATGTCGTCACCTGTCCATGCCTACCCATCAATGCCTGGAGTTCCTTGAGGGGAACCACGGCACCGTTGCTTTCGAGCATATTGTAGCTATCGAAAATGCCAACGATCTCGAAGTTTTCGCCTTCAATCTCGACCTCGTCTCCAAGTTTCTTGCCGAGATTCCGCGCGAGCATGATCCCCATCGTTACCTTGCGATGATCGTTTGGAGTTAGTTGCCGGCCCTCGAGCATCTTCCCATCTTCCAAGATCAAACCGTTCGGCCGGAGACCAAAAATGTAGACGGCCGTCAGTTGTGCCTTTTCGAATGTTACAAGATCGATCAAAGTTGGTTCCACCGCCCGGACGCCGGCAACTTCTCGAAATCGCGGTGCGAGTGATTCGGAGAGATTGCTGGCGATCCGCTGCGTGATGCCGGCGCGCACGATAACCAGATCGACGCCACGAGCCTCGTAAAGATCGGTGAACGATCGTTCGTAACCTTCCGCGGTGCCAAGCATCGCGACGACGGCGCACACCGCGATCGCCATGCTCGTGCATGTGAGAATCGAGCGCACTTTTCGCCGCCAGAGATTCTTGAGAACCAGCGTGATAAACCACATCGTTGCACCGTCACAAGTGGATTCGAAATGAAAAGAGGCTGCACCCAGGAATCATTGTAAGCAGTTCGGCGATCTCGGCTCGGTTCGGCACTCGACGCGCCCCGCCGCGCAGAGGGCCGGTCAGCACGTCGTCTGACCGCCGGCCAGGCTGGACGCCAGCCGGTCCATCCATTGCTGCACCTGAAGCGCATCGCCGTAGGTCGCCCCGACGGGAACGCTTTGCTGCCCCCGTACCACTCGACAGAAACAGCGAAGTTCCTCGGCCATCATGCCCGTGGCCCCGGTGGCATCGGCACGAATCTCCAGGGGCATGGGCCAGAACGCGCGCTCGCCCCACACTTCAATCGGCCTGGGGTTCGGGTTGATCCGTGCCGACCAGCCGGTGCCGAACACTTCCATTCGATCAAACCCGCGCGGCGGCATCCCGCTGGGTGTCAGGTACGACGCGGCGAACGATGCCAGGAGGCCGTCGGACCATTGAAGCTGAGCCACCGCCAGGTCAACTTCCCCGGCGGAAGTGCGGTGAAAGCGAGCGCTGAAGTGTACTGGTTCGGCACGATTCACAAGTACCTGAACGGCGTACAAATCATGGACCATTACCGCCTGCAACGGATTCTCCCCGGGAAAAGCCGCAATGATGCTAGCCGGCCGATGGCGGACACAGTCGATGTACGAGAGCGAACCGCGCTCCCGAGCCTCGGCACGCAACTGCTGAAATTCGCTGTTGAAAAGAACGATGTGCCCGATCATGAGATTGCCGGAGTCCGGCCGGACCAATGGTGCCAGGCTCCTGGCTTCTTCCAGGTTGTCGGCGATGGGCTTTTCCAGAAGCACCGTCTTGCCGGCTTCCAGAAGTGTCCGGACGACGGGAACATGCGAGGCTGTCGTGCAAGCAACGACCCAGGCTTCGGCATTCGATTCCGCGAGGGCCTGCTCAAGACTTGTCCAACCCGGCACGCCTGGAAGCTCGGGGCCCAGGGCATCCAGGCTGGCCTGCCTTCGCGCCACCAGCCCAACCAATTCGGCTTCTGCGAGTCGGGCCAGGGTCAAGGCGTGCAGCCGCCCGAAGCGGCCCAACCCGATCACACCGACCTTCACGGGTGCTAGATTTTTCTGAGTCATCATTGCCCTTGTTCTGTAGGCTTGGCGAGCCAGGTTGCGTAAGCTCCTGGAGGACTTTGGATGTCGCTTGGCTCGCGGTACTCCAGGAGCTTACGCAACCTGGCTCGCCTTGAGAAGATAACCTAGCGAACGCCAACTGGACACCAGAATCATCGAACCGTTAAACCCCCGCCCCATAGATTATGTGCAGGTCAAACCTCAACAAAGGAGCAAGCGACATGCGACACCCGATCCTCTTCTCACTCGTGCTACTATTCATTCCGGCCACGCTGCATGCGCAGGTCAGCACCGTGCAGATCGAAGTCCTCACCGATCGACCCGACGCCCTTTACCAAACAGGGGAAATGGCCACGTTCAGCGTTCGACTCGTTCGTGATAAGAAGCCAGTGACCGAAGGGGAAGTCGCTTACACGCTCAGCGAGGACGGGTTCAAGACCATCAAGACCGGCAAGCTGAAGCTGTCCGATAAGCCGGCCACCATCGTCGGGAGTCTGGCCCAGCCCGGCTTCCTGCGTTGCCAGGTCAACTTCGTGGAAGGCAAGATCCCGTTTGCGGGAGTGGCGGCGGCCGGCTTTGATCCCTTGAAAATCAAGCCGAGCTTGCCGGTGCCTGACGACTTCGACGCCTTCTGGGCCGACCAGAAAAAGAAACTCGCCGAGGTGCCGATCAATGCGAAACTGACACCGGTCGAATCGTCTCCCAAGGGCGTCGAGTGTTTTGACTTGCAGGCCGACTGTCTTGGCGGTGCTCCGGTCTCGGGGTATTTTGCACGACCGGCCGGCGCGAAGCCCAAGAGCCTGCCCGCGATCCTGACGGTACACGGTGCCGGCGTGCGCAGTTCGTCGCTGCCGTCCGCAATCGGCGGGGCCAACATGCAGATGCTTTCGCTCGACATCAACGCCCACGGGATTCCCAATGGCAAGCCCGACACCTTCTACTCGGAATTGCAAAAGAAAGACCTGGCGGGCTATCCGCAGCGCGGACGTGAGTCCCGCGAGAAAACCTACTTCCTGGGCATGTACCTCCGGCTCATCCGCGCGATCGATTTCCTGGCGGCACAGCCGGAATGGGACGGCAAGATCATCATCGTCCGTGGCGGAAGCCAAGGAGGCGGACAATCGATCGCCGCAGCGGGTTTGGACTCGCGCGTTACGTTCACGGCCCCAGGCATCGCCGCGATGTGCGACCACTCGGGGAATGCCGTCGGCCGCGTCGCCGGCTGGCCCAAGCTGGTGCCGTTGGTGGACGGAAAGCCCGACCCAAAAGTGTTGGAGGCAGCTCGCTACGTCGACTGCATGAACCTCGCGACCCGCGCCAAGGCCGCCGCAATTTTCAGCGTGGGTTTCATTGACGGCGTCTGCCCACCGACGGGCATCTACGCGACCTATAACAACTTCCCGGGGACCAAGCAGATCATTCACGAACCTCTGATGGGCCACAGCAGCACGCCGCGGATCAATGCGGCAGTCTCCAAGGCGATTCAGGAGCACGTCGCCAAAATGCGCGGTAAGTAAAGAATTTAAAGGAGGGACACGAAGAGGGTCTACTCGGCCCTCTTTCGTCGCGCGGCCTCATCGATCAGACAAACGCTTGCGGCCCACAAAGTCGTTGGATACACTCAAATCGACATCATCATTCGGTGAACTCGGAGAAAAGCCATGAGAACCACATGCCGGACCTCGGGAATCGTAATCCTCTTGGGTGTGGTACTGTCGGGGTGCGGTGCGCCGCCTGATGGCAAGTCTGAACCCAGCGGGAAAGAGGAGCAACGTGCCGAGTCGAAATCTCCGGCCGTCTCGTCCGAGTTTGAGCAAGCCGGCGGCGAACCGCAGGAGCCGCCGAAACCGAAGCAAGTCGTCGTCAAAGTGGTGAAGCCAGCGCCGGGGACGGGTAAGCTTGACCCCCATACCGACAGGATCCTTTACCAGCCACCGCCCCCGATCGATCAGATCGATGTCGAATTGAGTGAGAAGACCGAACTCGCATACAGAACCGGTCGAGGCGAAAGTGGGTTCGGGGAAGGGACGGCACCGGGCAAGGTGCATTTCGTCCGAATTCGCCACTCTGACAGGTCGTGGGACAAGAATTTCGGAATCGGCGGGGACCACAACATGCTTGTGGAGTTTGGTCTCCGCACCAATATGAAGGTGGCCGACGAGTCGGAAGCGTTGGAAATTGCCGTACTCAGCAAGTTCGAAAATAAGAAAGCACCTCCGCTGGTTTACATCGGCGGCGCTCAAACGTTCACCCTCTCCGCGAGTGAAAAGAAAATCCTCAAACAATACCTGATCGATCAGCACGGCATGATCCTCGGCGACAATCTTGGCGGGAAGGGTTTTCACGACAAGTTCGTCGCGGCGATGAATGAGATCACGGGAGTGCCATCGGTCTCAATCGCGCGGGATGACACAATTCACCAGCGTCCTTACGCCCTCCCCCAATTTCCAATCGTGGCCGCTCATGGCGGGACCAATCCGCTCGGATGGAAGATCGACGGCCGCTGGGTGGTTTATTACCATCCCGGTGCTCTAAGTGACGCCTGGCGAGACGATCATGCCGGAATCAAAAAGGAAATCTGGGAGAACTGCTTTCAACTCGGGGTCAATGTCTTCTACTACGCCCTTCGAGAGAAGAATATGTGGATCCGAGGCAAACAACCGGATCCGATCGAGCAAGGCGCGAAATCAGGCACCGACGACCCTCTCAAGAAGATCCTGAAGAAGGAAACCTCCCCCTTGGAAGAGCTATTGGGCGAGACTGCCCCCCAGAAGGACGCACCCACGAGCGACCCGTTCAAAGGGAAACCAAGCGTCCCCAAGAAGGAGAGACCGAGCGCCAACCCATTGGACAAGAAAGAGAGTATTGATGATTTGCTGAAGTAGAGGCAGCGGAAATGCACCCGACCATCCGGGAGCGTACGAGTCGCGGCGACAAAACGGCGAGCCGGGTCGCGTGAGCGCTCGGAGGAACACCTTGGTATCGAATCCATTCGGGAGAGTACGATCGATGAGGGGGAAGGCAAACGGAAGATTAGTCGCGAGTCGGAGGATTGCCGGAGACTCGCGCGAGGCCGTGCATGACACCAAATGCTCTTCCGTTCGTTGGTCATTCGTAACACGAAACACGGACACCCCCCTGTTACGAATGGCATATTTCGTGTTACGAAAAGGTAGCGTTTTGTTACGAATAGGTAGCGTTTTGTTACAAACAAGCGGACGTTTTGTTACGTGAAGGTAGCGTTTTCTTACGAATAGGTAACGTTCTGTTACGAATAAGTAGCGGAAGCTCGTTTCCCAAAGACCAATAGCCGCGAGTCGGAGGGTTTCCGAAGACTCACGCGGGAGGCCCTAGGGCTATTTCTTCGGCACAACCTCCACCGCCTTCGGCACCGGCGGCTTCAAGATGGCCGCGGCGATGAAGTGGGCATAGGCTTTATCCCACTGGTTGTAATCGACCGCGACCACGCCGCGGGCGTGTTGCTCGAAGGAACGGTGAAGGGCGGCGGCGTAGGCGTTGTTTTCGGCTACGAATTTCTTTTGCTGTTCGATGTGCCAGGCGGGATCGGGGCGGGTTTTCCACAAGCGCATCATGCGTTCCTCTTCGTCGATTTCGCCCGGTTTCAGCAGAGGCCGGCAGTCCCACAGCCGCGCGGTCTTGTCTCTTGAGCCAGTTACTAGCCGGCTACCATTAAGGCTCAGGGTTACGTTCTCCACAGGGCCGGTGTGCCCTTTGAATTCCAGAAGACTCGCCCCCGTGAGCACATCCCAAAGCCGCGCGGTCTTGTCAGCAGAGCTGGTAATCAGCCGACTACCGTCGGCACTCAAGGCGACGCTCGTCACCTTTTCTGTGTGTCCCTTGAATTCCATGAGGACCACCCCAGAGGGCACATCCCACAGTCGAGCAGTCATGTCCCACGAGCCGGTGGCCAGTTTGGTGCCATCCGAATTCAGAGCCACGCTCATTACCTGATCCGTATGCCCTTTGAAAACCTGCAGAAGGGCTCCCGAGCGCCCATCCCACAGACGCGCGGAACTGTCCGTTGAACCGGTTGCCACTCGCCTGCTGTCGGTACTCAGGGACACGCTCGTTACTTGTCCATTGTGCCCCTTGAATTCCTGAAGGCTCGCTCCCGTGCGGACATCCCATAGTCGTGCGGTCTTGTCGAGAGAGCCAGTGGCTAAGCGGCTACCGTCGGCACTCAATGCCACGCTTGTCACATAAAAGGTATGCCCCTTCAATTCCTGGATTGGCGATCCCGTTTGCTCATCCCATAGCCGCGCGGTACCGTCTACAGACCCAGTGGCTAACCGATTGCTATCGGTACTCAACGACACGCTCGTTAACGCTCCGGCGTGCCCTTTGAGGGCAAGAAGGCTCACGCCGGTGACAACATTCCAAATATGCGAGGTCATATCCCAGGAGCCGGTAACTAGTCGGCTACCATCGGCACTTAGCGTCACGCTTGCAACAACATTTTCGTGCCCCTTATACTCCGAGACCCCCGTACCGGTCCGCACATCCCACAGCCGCGCGGTCTTGTCCAATGAAGCAGTAAATAGCCGGCTGCCGTCGGCACTCAGGACTACGCTCATAACCCCACCAGTGTGTCCCTTGAATTCCAGGAGGCTCGCCCCCGTTCTCACGTCCCATAGCCTTTGAGTATTATCACCCGAACCGGTGACCAGTCGGCTGCCGTCGGCACTCAGTGCAACGCTTAATACGCTATCGATGTGCCCCTGGAATTCCTGAAGGGTTTCTGCCGTTCGCACATTCCACAGCCGCGCGGTTTTGTCGGTAGAGCCTGTCGCTAAACTCCTGCCGTCCGCACTTAGTGATACGCCGACTATTTCGCCGGAGTGTCCCTTGAATTCCCGGAGCATTATCGCCGTTCGCACATCCCACAACCGGGCGATTTTGTCTGCCGAGCCGCTAACCAACTGGCCGCCGTCAACACTCAGGGACACACTCGTTACCCTGTCGGCGTGGCCTACGAATTCGAAGATATTTTCCGCCGTTCGCACATCCCACAACCGCGCGGTTTTGTCCCAAGATCCGGTCACTAGCCGACTGTCATCGGCGCTGAGGGACACACTCGAAACCGCGTTGGTGTGCCCCTTGAATTCCCGGAGGCACGCCCCCGTGTGCACATCCCACAACCGCGCGGTCTTGTCATAGGAGCCCGTAACCAGTTGGCCACCATTGGCACTCAGAGCTACGCTCGATACCTGGCCAGTGTGCCCCTTGAATTCCTGAAGGCACATGCCGGTACGCACATCCCATAGCCGCGCAGTCTTATCCCAGGAACCGGTTGCCAGTTGGCTACCGTCGGCGCTCAGAGCTACGCTCGTTACCATTTGGGTGTGTCCGAAATAGGTGACCAGGCCGCCATCAAAATGACGCTTGAGATAGCGCCAACCAAGGCAACGGTTTTCGGGAGCGATCTGGTCTAGTGCCCCGTCCAGACTAAATTTTCGGGTAGAGCCGCTTCAATTTGGCTCTTGCTTTGTCGATGGTGAATTGCCAATCGACGGCTCGTTGCTTCTTGTTGACACGGGCT
>JAIOQJ010000337.1 GCA_021413475.1 Planctomycetota bacterium
GCCAATCATCGTCAAAAGATTGCCGGCGTGGTGCATCGCACCAGTAGCACGGGAGAGACGATTTTCATCGAACCCGCGGCCATTGCCAATCTCAGTGCGGAACGAACCCTCCTGAAAGTCGACGAAGATCGCGAAATCCGCCGGATTCTTCGCAAGCTAAGTGCCGAGATCGGCAAATCGGCCCGGCAGATCAATTCCGCGATCGAGGTAATCGGCCGAGTCGATCTAATCACGGCCCGGGCGAAGCACTCTCGCGAATTCCAGATGACCGCGCCGGAACTGAATACCGAGGGTCGCCTATGGCTCCGTGCCGCACGGCATCCCCTCCTCGAAGGGTTCTTCCGCCAGATCGATCCACACTCGCCGACTAAAAAAGTCGTTCCCATCGAAGTTCGACTCGGCGTCGGTTTCAATCTGCTCGTCATCACTGGGCCCAACACCGGTGGAAAAACGGTCGCCCTCAAAACCACGGGGTTGCTGGCCCTGATGGCCCAATCCGGCATGCACATTCCCGCCCAGGAGGGGAGCACGCTGCCGGTTTTCGATCAAATTCTTGTCGATATCGGCGACGAGCAGAGCCTGGAGCAATCGCTGAGTACGTTCAGTTCCCATATTTCGCGGATCGCCGCGATTCTCAAGCAAGCGACGGCGAATAGCCTAATTCTTCTTGATGAGCTCGGGGCCGGTACTGACCCGACCGAAGGGGCCGCTCTCGGTCGGGCGATTCTCGATGAGATCGACATGCGCAGCTGCCGGGCCATGGTGACCACGCATCTGGGCGATTTGAAGACGTACGCCTTCAGCAATGATCGTGCGGAAAATGGCGCGGTCGAGTTTGACATCGAAACGCTTCGTCCGACGTACCGCCTGCAAATCGGCGTATTCGGCATGAGCAACGCCCTGAAGATCGCCCGCCGGCTGAAGCTACCGAAGGAACTGCTCAAGCGGGCACGACGCTATCTGAAGCGGCGTAAGGGGAAAACTTCGGAGTTGGTCCGATTACAGCAACTCCGGGAAGAGGCGGAGAAGTCGCGGTCGGATGCACTAGCCGCTCAACATGCGGCCGATTTGGCTCGCGAAGATTACGAAGCCCGCATCCTCCATCAGAAAAAGGAAGAGGAAGCGATCAAGGCGTTGCGCGACTGGCGACAGAAACTGCAACCTGGCGATCAGGTCTGGAGCCCGAAATTCGGCAAGATGGCGAAGGTCGCGCGCGTCGAGCAACGCAAAGGAACACTGATGATCAGTGTGGGCATCGGCCAATGGGAGGTGCCGCTCGACGAGGTATTTCCCTCGGAAAAGAAGTGATTTTTCCGCGATCAATCGAACATTTCCGGTTTCACCTTTTTCAGAAAACTCAACGCAAAGCCCAGGATCAACCCTTCCACGAATGCAACGGGTATGTGGGCAACCACCACGAGCAGCGCGACGACGCGCCAATCTTCAACTCCCGCCAAGGCGAGAACGAGTGCATTTAGAGACGCCGTCGTCAGTACACAAAGGACGCCGACCATAAAGCCTGTTCGAAACGTCGAAGCCACTTTCCGCGACCACCCCAAACTGATCTGGAAGGCGACGAACGTAAACAGGAAAACTCCCAACAATGGATGGAGCACAAAGCCGCAGGCAATGAGCCCATCGCGGAGGTGAAAGGAGGGATTGGCTCGATGATTCTCCCAAAACCTGAAAGCAGGACGAGCCAGCAGGGCGGGTATGGAGATGACACAGATGTTGATGCCGATCGCCGTGAAACCGCCGTGGCTGAACATCAAGGCTTGCAGAAACAGGCCAACTGCGATCGCAAGCACGGCCCGTCCACCCAAGATGACGCCGACCAGGGCATTCAGAATCAGATGGACGCTCGTCGGTCCCACGCGGACGTGGATCATTGATGCGATGAAGAAGGCCGACGTCAGCAGCCCGATCCGTGGGATTTCCTCGGGCCGTATGCGTCGGGACGACCAGGCCAACAAAGCGAAACTGGCCAAAAAGCCCAGCAACAAGCATGGCCAGGCGATAACGCCTTCGGAGATGTGTACCGCAAGTAGCGGAAATATCTTGAGCATCAGTTGACTGGCTTGAGCGGGATTGGACCGTCAACAAGTACCCAGAAGGTGTAGCGGCTCACCAGATCGGGCGACTTGCGGATAGCCGTGATGGCCCACCAACCCGAATCGGGAAAGGAGACGGCCAGAACTCCCACGCTATCCGTGAGGCTGGTGTACGTGATATGCTCTTCGGGCGGCAGATCTTTTGGTGGGACGGACTGATAGCGTTCCAATTCGACTTCGGCTCTCTCGATCGGAAAATGATCACCCAATGGTTTCTTCGCGCTGGGACGCATTTCCGTTAGTGCCGCTCGCCATAACATTCCCGTCCGCAAACCGTACGGACGGGTAAGGGGCGTCAGGTCGACTTGTTGCTTGTCGAAACGATCGGAGTTAGCCCAGCCCTTTTGTGCCTGGACGTGGATGACGGTCTTGGTGAAGTCCTGTACTGGCCGCGGCTCCTCTTCGATTTTGAAGGGGGTCGATAGGATCGCCAAGGTGTAGTCTCCCCGCTTTTCTGGCTTCAACGTCAATGAATATGCGACCACTTTCTTCTGTTTATCCCCAACAATCTCGATTTTCTTCAGAAGGCCTTTCACGTCTTTACGCGTGGCGTCCGGACCAATCAGGATCGCACTGGCGGGCTCCGGGCAATCGAAAATCTGGTGCTCGAAGGGGTGCTCGAACTTGTAAGTGATCTGAATTTCCTCGCCGGATTTCGGGGAATTCGTCGAAGGGATGAGGATGTGGTAATGCGCGAACGCACTCATAGTCGTCATTAACAAAAAGATCATCGAAAGCATGTGGTGGAGCATCGGCAGGTCCTCATACGAAGTGGCAATTCGTGTGATGGTTACTTTATGGAGGAATTTGATTTTTCGTCACCCCCTCGAGAGATCTTTCGTCGCTTCGAAGTGTATGGGAAGTCCGAAGCCGGTGAATGTCGCCGAGACAAGGACTGAACTCGAAACCAACATTTTCAAATCAGGAGTCCAACGATGAAGACGATCCACAAGTTCATGTTCGCGGCCATTCTCGGCATGTTCACCGCCTCGATGAGCATGGCCCAAACTCGGCCCTCGCCGTTCCAAGTTCCCTCTGGGCCCGTGAATCAGGCACCGGCAGTCAACAAAATGCTTGATGACGAAGGCCTTCGAAACATGCTCGATGGAATTGGCTACCAGTTCGAGAAGTTCGAGATTCAAGGGTACGTCGCCTTCAAGGTTACCCTCAAACATCAAGATGTTCCCCGCGTTCACATGGTGGCCATCGACAAGGCCACCCGTCAAGTAATCATCGTCGGGGGTGGGTTCAGTTCCAATCCTGATCCGAAACAGGCCAGCAACGCCTGGTTCAACAAGGTGATGCGGGCTAACCAATCAATTTGCCCGGCAACAATTGGCACAAACGACAAGGACGTGTTGACGCTGACCTCGGTGATCGCCAATGTGAACATCACGCCGACGATCCTTCGGCAACAGTTGGATCTGCATGTGTCCCGCTTCGACACCGTTCTCGGACCGCTGGCGAAGGAACTCCCCTCCATGAAGTCGCCGGTGACGCGGGATTTTCGATAAGAAGTTTGCCAAAAGTCTGGATGGCGAACCGGGAGCGTGAGCGACCGGAGGTTCCAAAAACCTCCGGTCGCTCACGCTCCCGGCTGGGCAACATCAATTCATACATTCAAATCCGCCAGAAAGCCAATCGTCGAAAGACCGTTTCCCGAACCGCTACGCCAACATAAACTATCCGAGCGATCTCCCATGCCTTCTTGAAAGGATTTCACGTGTCCACTTCGCTCCATCGGGTAGTGATTGTCGGCGGCGGGTTTGCCGGGTTGAACGCGGCCCAGAAATTCAAAGGGGCACCGGTCGAGGTGACCCTGATCGACAAACGGAACTTTCATCTCTTTCAGCCGCTTTTATATCAAGTGGCGACGGGTGCGCTCTCTCCCGCTAATATTGCCGCGCCTTTGCGGGCGGTGCTTAAAAAACAGCGAAACTGCCGCGTATTGCTTGGTGATGTCTCGGGCGTCGATCTGCCGAACAAGCAAGTACTGATCGGCGAGGAGCGCATTGGCTTCGATAGTCTCATCGTCGCGGCCGGGGCGGGGAACTTCTACTTTGGCCATCCCGAATGGGAGAAGCACGCACCGGGATTGAAGACGATCGAAGAAGCGACCGACATCCGTCGCCGCGTGCTGACGGCCTTCGAGGCGGCGGAACGCTTCAGCAATCCGGCCGCGCGGGCTCGTTTGTTGACCTTTGTCATCGTGGGCGGTGGACCGACCGGGGTCGAGATGGCCGGCGCGATTAGCGAACTCGCACGCCACACGTTGCGGCAGAATTTCCGAAACTTCGACCCCACGAGTGCAAGAATACTGTTGGTGGAGGGGAATGAGCGTGTACTCCCGCCGTTTCCAGAAAAATTGTCCACCAGGGCGACACAGGTTCTCTGGAAAATGGGCGTCGAGGTTCGGACCTCTTCTCACGTCAAGGATATTCAGGCCGATCACGTTTTGATCGAACGAAACGGAAACGTCGAGCGCATCGATACCAACACCGTCATGTGGGCGGCCGGCGTGCGTGCGTCGCCTCTCGGTAAGTTGATTGCCGACGCGACGGGGGCAACGCTCGATCGCGGCGGGCGCGTGGTGGTTGAGCCCGATCTGAGTATCGCGGGGCATCCGAATCTCTTTGTGGTTGGCGATTTGGCGGCCGCAAAGTTTCCGGATGGCAAGCCGCTGCCAGGTGTCGCGCCGGTGGCCATGCAGCAGGGGAAGTATGTCGCCAATGTGATTATTCGCCGGCTCGAAGGGAATACGCCGGCTGAGCCATTTCGTTACTGGGACAAGGGAAGCATGGCCACGATTGGCCGAAATGCCGCGGTCGTCGATCTCTACTGGTTCCGCTTTTCCGGATGGTTTGCGTGGATGACGTGGCTGTTCGTCCACATCATGTATCTGGTTCACTTCCAGAATCGACTGCTGGTCTTGATGCAATGGTTCTGGAACTACGTGACCCGGAATCGGGCAGCCAGATTGATTACCGGGGAAGAAGCGGTGCGCACGCTCACGGGCTCACCGCCAAATGAAGTGTCGGCTACTTCTGACCCTCCACACGCCAAAACAGCGGCGTCGTGTTAAGGACCTTCAAGCCCGTTTGCACCTTATCCTTGATATCGGCGGGGAGGAATGCTTCGCCGATCGCCTTCACGATTGGTGGCGGTTCCGGCACGTTCTTGTTCTCGACGCCGAAGACTTTGATGATCGCGCCGTTGGGGCCCATCTTCTCATCGAGAGCCTTCTTCATGGAAGGGGCCTGTGTCTTCACGACGAAGGCGAGAAGATTGATCTTCTTCTCCGCTTCCGGATCGTTCAATTCCTTGACGGCCAGCTTCGCGAGCTCGGTGTAAGGCTGACCATCGCCGATCGCCGCCAGGGCGTCGCGAAGGTTTTCCGAAGCCTTGCGGGTCAGGATGACCTGATAACCGCCGACCATTTTTTCGATGCGGACGTGCGTCTCGGCCACGCGCGGCGGCGGAGCGAGTTCGGGCTCAGCGATGGCGGTGGTGGGAACAACGAGTAAGATCGCCGCCAAGAAAGCTCGCGTTATCCAGGTCATCGGTGATTCTCCGGGAATGGGCAGTAGCATTATACCGAGTTGGGTCGGTGTTGTTAACCCGACGCGCTAGCGAGGGAGTAACACTCTCACCCCGAGTATACCATTCAACCCTTCTCTTTGTCACCCCGCCGTTCTTTTTCTTCACTGTACACATCATGTTCCTCGTGATGTTTTGATCTTCGTAGGACGGCCTTCC
>JAIOQJ010000331.1 GCA_021413475.1 Planctomycetota bacterium
TTGCTAGCGCTTCGGGCTCGCGTGCAAAAGCGCGACATGGATTACGAGGAATTCACCATGAAAATGATTCTCGCGATCATTCAGCCGGCGAAGCTTGACGCGGTCAAAGAGGCTTTGAACAAAGTCGAGGTATTTCGACTGACCATCGTTGACGTCCAGGGTTTCGGCAGGCAGAAAGGGCACTCGGAAGCGTTTCGCGGCCATGAGGTGACGACGAACCTCCTTCGCAAAGTGCAGCTTCAGATTGCCGTCAACGAAGACTTCGTGGAGCCAACCGTGAACGCCATCATGGAAGCCGGCCGGACCGGGCCCGAAGGACGTATTGGCGACGGAAAAATCTTCATCCTGCCGCTTGAGGATGTCATCCGCATCCGCACCGGCGAACGCGGTCCGGAGGCCATCTAAGATGATCATTCTTCTCAGCGATGACTTGCTCGATGCCAGCAAAACGACGGGACACGCCCGGGCGGCGGGATTTTCGATCGTTCAGTGCAAAAAGCTCGCGGAAATCACGATTCACATGGAAATGGGTACAGTTGAATGTTGCATCATTGATCTGAATTGTCAAGGACTGAAGCTCGATTCGCTGATGGGCACGCTCTCCCGGCAGCAACCACGGCCTCGCGTTATCGGTTATGGCTCGCACGTCGATGGAGCTCGTTTGGCCGAGGCCAAGAAGGCGGGTTGCGAAGAAGTGATGGCACGCAGCAAGTATTTTAAGGAAATGCCGACGCGGATCGGCGAGTGGGCGAAGGTTGGCACTGATCAAAACAATTAAATTGGGACGCCACAGTAACCCCGCGTCAAATCTCACCCCCACGCAATCAATCCCGGCTCGAACGAGTGCGGCAGCGAAGCATTCTTCGGCAACACGCGGACGCAGTAGCCGAACTGACCACTGGCCCGGCACGCGATCTTGCCCGTATAGAGGCAGGTCCTGGTACCGTTGCTTGAAGGTTCGGCTCCGGGAACCGGAACCAAAACGACCGTACTCGGCCGGGAAATCTCCCCGAGCGAATCAAGCGTTCCGTGGAACAGTTGGACTTCGAGATCCTCGGGATTAAACGGCCCGATGGAAACACGCGCACGCACGTGCATTTCCGCTCCCACATGCAGGGGATCGGCAGCCGGGGACTCTACACTCTCAACACGCACCTGGCCCCAACCCGAGCGCAATCGCGAACGCCATTTGGCGAGTTCGACGGCTTTCTCAAATTGATGGGACGACAGAAGATTGTAACGGCGATACGACGGAAGATAGCAATTCTCCGCGTATTCCTTCACCATGCGATTCGTGTTGAACATCGGCACGTTCGTGGCAATCGAGCGTTTCATCCGCTTTAACCAGGCGCGGGGCAGACCTTCGCTGCCGCGGGTGTAGAACGTCGGCACGATCTCTTGTTCGAGAAGATCGTAAATCTGCCGGCTTTCCATGTCGTCCTGGTATGTCTCTTGTTCCTTCGAATACTCTTCACCGCGGCCGATAGCCCAGCCATTATCGCCGAGGTAACCTTCGTCCCACCAGCCGTCGAGGATGCTGAGGTTCAACCCACCGTTGCAGTTCACCTTCATGCCGGAGGTGCCTGACGCTTCAAGCGGTCGACGCGGGTTGTTCAACCATACGTCCACGCCTTGAACCATGTAGCGGGCCACGTTCATGTCATAGTCTTCGATGAAGACGAATTTACGGCGAAGCTCAGCCCGACGAGCATATTGCGAAACCTGGGCGATCAGTTCCTTGCCGTTGTGGTCTTTCGGATGGGCTTTTCCCGAGAAGATAAACTGAACGGGCCGCTTCTCGTTGTTAACGATGGCAAGAAGTCTTTCAAGATTGCGAAAGATCAGATTGCCGCGTTTGTACGTGGCGAACCGGCGGGCAAAGCCGATGGTCAGTGCATCGGGATCGAGGACTTCCTCGGCCGCTTCAATTTCCGCGGGCGGTGCTCCACGGCGGACGAGTTGCCGTTTCAGGCGGACACGCGAGAATGCCACAAGCCTTTCCCGACGGCGCTCGTGGGTACGCCAAAGTTCCGCGTCGGGGACATGTTCGATCCGCTGCCAGACGTCGAAGTTGGTCGGCTCTTCATCCCATTGGATGCCGAGGTAGCGGTCGAAAAGCTGCCCGATTTCGGGCGAAATCCAGCTTTGGGTGTGAACGCCGTTGGTGATCGAGGAGATCGGCACTTCAACTTCGGGAAGTTCGGGCCATATGTTCTTCCACATTTTCCGCGAAACGACGCCGTGCAACTTGGCGACGCCGTTGCTCGTGTTGGCCATGCGAATGGCCAACACGGTCATGCTGAAGTTTTCGTGCTCGTTGTTAGGTCCCTCGCGCCCAAGGTTCAAAAACGTCGTGCGGTCGATCTTCAGGCCCTTGATGTACTCACCGAAGTAAGTGTCCATCATGTGAACCGGGAAGGCGTCGTTGCCCGCCGGGACCGGCGTGTGCGTGGTGAAGCATGTGCCCGCTTTGACCGCCTCGGAACCAGTCGCGAAATCATAGCCGTTTTCTTCCATCAGCAAGCGTGTGCGTTCGAGACTGCAAAACGCGGAATGCCCTTCGTTCATGTGGCAGACAGTCGGCATCTTGCCTAAAGCTTTGAGGGCGCGGATGCCGCCGATGCCAAGGACAATCTCTTGTTCGATGCGAGTCGTCTGATCCCCGCCGTACAATTGGGCGGTGATATTGCGGTCGTGTGGGCGATTCTGCGGAATGTTGCAGTCGATCAAATAGAGCGGAACACGGCCGACCTGGATTCGCCAAATCCGCGCGGAGACTTCCCGGCCGGGAAGCGAGACGCCGACGAGCAGAAGCGTGCCGTCTTGCTTGGTTTCCGGAATGAGCGGCAGGTTGAAGAAATCGTTTTCGGGATAGCGTTCCTGCTGCCAGCCATCGACATTGAGATACTGCCGGAAGTAGCCTTCCCGATACATCAGGCTCACGCCGCACAGCGGGATGCCCAGATCGCTCGCGGACTTGAGATGATCGCCGGCCAGCACGCCGAGGCCGCCCGAATAGACCGGGATGCTCTCGTGGATACCGAATTCGGCGGAGAAATACGCGATTCGCGCGTACTTCTCGGAGCCGTAATTGTCCTGAAACCAAGTCGGCGCGGCCATGTAGTGGTTCAGTGCTTCCTCAACGCGGTCCATGTGTGCGAGGAAGCCTTCATCTTTAGCGAGCTTTTCGAAGCGTTCCTGAGTGGTCGCACCGAGTAGTTTGACGGGGCTGTGTTCGAGCTTCTCGAACAGATCGACATCGACGCGCCGAAACAACGCGACGGCATCCGCATTCCAGCACCACCAGAGATTGTAAGCGAGCTTGTGTAAAGCCTGGAGGCGTTCGGGAAGGTGGGGGAGCACCGTGAACGTACGGATCGGACGGTTTGCCATGTAGAACCTCGCAAAGACCGGTA
>JAIOQJ010000332.1 GCA_021413475.1 Planctomycetota bacterium
TCGCCGCGTACAGCACCGGCCAGCGCGACGTGCTGACCGATGCCAACAGCCGCCCGATCAGGAATGTCCGCGATTTCCCCGTCCAGCGCGACGGCCAAGCCGTGGCGACGTGGGCCGAGCCGGATCTGGACGAAACCATCGCGCACCTGGAGTGGGCGTACCATCATCGCGACGAACTTAAACAGCTGGGCGCCCAAGCCGGTGAAGATCAGAAAAAATTGACGTGGCAGCGCACGGCCGAACAGTTTTTCGCGGTTCTGCAGCAGCGAGCGATTGCGTAGAACGCGCAGCAAACGTGCTATTGTAATTCTTGATGGAACGAACGATCTTCATGCCCGCGTCTGAGGTATTCTGAAGACCGGGATTCTTCGGGTCGCCACAGATCCCGGTCTTCGGAATACCTCAGACGCGGGCGTGGGTGAATTTTTTCGGACAAAACCGACAATTGATCGCGATCGACCTTCGTCTTTCCCTTGACTTCCATCGCGATCCTGCACAGGATGTGCGGCTCTGAATTTCGGCAGCTTTAGCTCAATTGGATAGAGCATCGGTCTACGGAACCGAAGGTTGTAGGTTCGAGCCCTACAAGCTGCAATGACAGCAAAACCCGCCGGATGCATGACTTGCATACCTCCCTGTGTCGGGGAGAGCGGCCTGAAAACTGCGAAAGGTTTCCGTAATTACGGAAGCCACCAGTTGGAGGCCGAACATGAATCCGCGTTCCATACCCAAATTGTCTCATCATAAAGCGAGCGGTCGAGCCGTTGTTCGTCTCGACGGCCAGGACTGTTACGTCGGTCCTTGGGGCAGCAAGGCCGCCGTGGCCGAGTACGATCGACTCATTGTCGAATGGCTCGCCGGTGGGCGTCAAATTGCCAGCGCCCAAGCTGGCGAGATGACGGTCACGGAGTTGATCGCGACGTTCTGGACCCACGCCGAAAGTTACTACCGCAACCCCGACGGCACTGTCACCGGCGAAATCCACTGCTTCCGAGATGCCCTGAAACCCCTGCGGCGTCTCTATGGCCACACGTTCGTAAAGGACTTCGGACCGCTGGCGCTCAAATCTGTTCGGCAGGCAATGATCGACGCCGGCCATTGCCGCTCACACATCAATCGGCAGATCGGCCGAATCAAGCGGGTGTTCAGGTGGGGCGTTGAGAATGAATTGGTGCCGTCGTCGGTCATTCACGGCTTGGAGGCGGTGGCCGGGCTCAAGGCCGGTCGCTCCGGCGTTCGCGAGTCGGCACCAGTGAAGCCAGTGGCGGACGATCTGATCGCGGCAGTGTTGCCATTCGTGTCGCGTCAGGTCGGTGCGATGATCCAAGTCCAGTTGTTGACTGGCATGCGGCCGGGCGAAACCGTCACCATCCGGGGCGTGGACGTCGACATGACCGGAAAGCTCTGGCTGTATCGGCCCGCTAAGCACAAGACGAGGCATCTCGGCCACGACCGAGTGATCTTGTTCGGTCCGAAAGCGCAGCAAATCCTTAAGCAGTTCCTCAAGGCCGACCTCCACGCTCCGCTGTTCGCCCCTGCCGATGCCGAGGAAGACCGTCGCCGTGCAGGCGACGAGGCCCGCACAACGCCGCGATCCTGCGGCAATGTTCGCGGCAGCAATGTCCGACTAAAGCCGCGAAAGAAGCCCGGCGCTGGCTACAGTGTCGATTCCTATGGACGCGCAATCAAATACGGCTGCGAACGGGCGTTCCCAGTGCCCGATCAACTGGGTCAGAAAGTTCTCCCGAACGGAAAGAGCGAAGCGAAAAAGGCTTGGCTGGCGCGTCTGACGCCTGAACAGAAAGAGGAGATCCGTGCCTGGCGAAAATCGCACAGCTGGCATCCGCATCAACTGCGACACAACGCCGCAACAAATCTACGCAAAACCTTCGGATTAGAAGCAGCCCAAGTGGTTCTTGGCCACCGCACGCTCTCGGTGACGGAAGTTTACGCGGAGAAGAACACGGAAGCGGCGAAGCGGATCATGAGCGAAGTCGGCTAATATATAGTAAATGAATCGCCGACGGAAAAAGGCCGATGTTCAGCCGAACGAGGCGAAAGCTTCGGGCGCGAACGTTGTCAGAGACAACGACCACTCGCTCGTAAACGGGGCGCTCTCGCTATTGCAGTACGAACAGAATGCACTCACCGGCGCGGCAGAGGTACAGGCGGCCGAATTTGAGAGAATGCAACGCATTGTCCATGCGGGGCAACTGGTCGTGCGCTTGGTCAAATCCCATGTGCTGGACGGCATCTTGGTGGTGGAGGGTCTCGACGATGATTTCGCGGATGTACCGGCCTATTCGGTGCCCGACCGGAAAAGCGGCAAAGATGCAAATCGTCAGCGGCCAAATCATATAAGTGCGGAGCGGGCCGACATCGAAGCGGACCAGGAGACTCGCGGCCAGCAAGCGGCAGAGAAAATCCAGAGGATGTTGAACGACTGCCCCGTCGGTGACGACGAAAGTTTCGCGGCCGAACAGCAGAGGTTCGTTACCGTTGTTCAAACGCTCTGGAACAGTTTGTCTGCGGAATTCCCAGATGATCTGCCGCCGCGTCTGGCCTATGAACGCGCGAACGCTGGTCCGACCGCCGAGATCGCGGCC
>JAIOQJ010000333.1 GCA_021413475.1 Planctomycetota bacterium
TTATTTCCCCAGCTCTAACACCTTTTTCACAATCCGCTCCTCCAAACCCGGAGCCCACTTCGTCGGTTGGCCGTAATAGACCATTGAAGACTCTCCTTCGTAGCCTCCTTCTTTGAGGACGCGTTCCGAAGGAATATACGCTGGCACGTCGTTTGCGTAGGCGGTGATCCAAACGGCTTTGCGGTCGGCCATTTCCTTCTTCAGGCGCAAGTTGTAATCGATGACCACTTCGCCGCCGAGGGTTACCCAGGTAAGTTCGTCGCCGAATCGCCAGACTTGAACCGGGAAGTACGGATAACTCGTCGGAATCTTGCCGCCGTCTTCGAGGATTTTCAGCATCCGCTGAGCCCGATTGGCAACGGCGATGTTCTTGCTCAGGGCGTCGGCCGACCATTTCGCTTTCTCGGGAATCGCGTCGAGTTCAAGCGCGATCTCCTGATAACGCGTGGTGATCTTCGTGGTGAGCGGCGTCATCTTTTCCTTGATCGCGTCCTCAACGCCGCTGGCGAGGTCCTTGCCGTACTTCTCGCACAGTTCGATCTTGGAACGCGGCAACGGATTGGCATCACCCCCGCAGCCGATCCAGAACAGGGCCGTTACGCCGGGATGTTTCTCCTCGATTTCGATCTGGGCGAAGCCCGCATAGTCGCCGGACCATTCGTAAAACGACATCGTCGTGTTGTGGCAGGCGTAGCCGAAAACGACGGCACGGAGCTTGCCGTTCTCGTCGTCCACGCGCAACACCGGCACGTCGTGATCAACCGGCCCCGTGGGGTTCTTACCATTGATGACGCCTTTGGCTGTGACCTCGCGGCGATTGACAGCGAACCGGGACGTCCCCTTGCCGATGCTCAACTTGCCGGGCTTGCGCTCTTCGAATGCCTTCACGATTGTCTCGACCATCCAGCCAGTGAGCTTCTGAGTGTAATCCTTGACTGCCTGCTTCTGTTCCGCATCGAGCGGGTACATGTCGAGGAGATTATCGCCCACCACCGGCCCGCAGTGCGTGTGCGAACAAGTGAGCGAAATCTGCTCGCGTTTCAACGGGGTCTTCTTCATCACCACTTTGGTCACATCCTCGGCCAAGCCGCGTGGAATACCGCAGAGATCACTGGTCAGAAGGACGGCGAAATTACCAGACGAATCCTCGATGGCCAGCACCTTGACCCAGAGATCATGGCGCTTAGTCTCGCACGGCTTATTCCGGCCGCCGTACCCAGCCATCCAAAGCGGTGTCGTCGGTGTGATTTCCTTTGTGGCGACGCCGACTTTGTAAGTCACGGCATCGGCCGCGTTCGACACGAGGCAGCCGGAGGCGATGAACAGGAGAGAGAGCAGCCAACGCATGAGAGGGTCTCCAATGGTGTTTCGGTTCACGAAGAAATTTTGGCCACGGATTGAACACGGATGAAATCCAAAGCATCGTCTTTTCGGTCTTTATCCGTGTTACATCCGTGTTCAATCCGTGGCTAAGATTCTTTGAATGCGTCTCGATTATTCCTTGATCGGCACCTTCAACAACTTCGCCATCGCCTTCAAGAGTGTCGCTTCGGTTTCAGAGCTCGAAAGAGCGACCGATGGCTCGTAGCCGCCTTCGAGATATGCCTTTGCCGTCGGCAAGTAGCCGGGACCGTCGTCGCCGTAGCCCGCGACCAGGACCGCATCCTTCGGCCGCAATTTCTGGGCGGCCAACTGGTACTCGATGAACGGTTCTCCGGGCAGGTGCAGCGCAAAGATCTTACCGCCGAAATCGAGGCAGGTGATATCGATCGGTCGATCGATCCGCTTGAGCCAGGCGAGCTGCAAGGCCGCGTTGCCGCGGCGGGCCTTGGGTGCCTTCTCGTCGGCCAGGACCTCTTTGCTCTTTTCCTCACCGAAATTGGCCTCTTTGCGGGGGAGAAGTTTCACTTCCTCCACGCGCCAGTCCCACTCGGTGACCTCCATCCGGCGTGTCGCTTTGAATGAGGCCTTCATGCCGTTGTACATCCGGTCGCGGAGGACAGGGCGGTTTTCTTTCGCGCCGTCGTTGTACTTGCCGGCCGTCACGTTGCCGGAACAGCCGGTGAAATAGACCTGGAAAATCGACGGGTTTTCGTCCTGCATTTTCTGACGGGCCAGGCCGCAGAAGTCGGCACTCACCCGACCGTCGCCGTAGTAACTCATCGGGTGCGTGGCGTAATAATGCAGAGCCGCCAGGGCTTTTGGGCCGTCCCAGAATGTGAGCGTGCGTAGGTTCGGATCGATCAGTCCTTCCGGAAAATCGCGAACCTCTGGGTTCTTGGTTGCACTGGTCCGCGAGAATTTGGCTTTGCCATCGACCACGATCCGCCGATTCGAGGCAACCTGCTCGATCGTGGTGGAACCAACACCAACGTGCGTAAATGGCACCGCGTTCTTCAGTGACGCCTTCAGGGCCGCGGCCGTCTCTTTCACTACCTTGGCGTGCCATTTCAGATCGACCAGCGGCGGCCCTTTCACGGCATCGAGAAACTTCTGCGCTTCGAGGTCGGCAAATGGGGCGTTATGTGGATGCACCGTCTGCACGGCGACATGATGGATCGAAGTTCCCGCCGCCTCGGCCAGCGCGATTCGCCAAGCTTGATGCGACTCGTTGCGAATGCCGGTCCAATCGAGCGCACAAAGCACCACCGGCTTATCCATGCCGAGCAAGACGACGCCCAGGGCCTTGAGCGGATCGTCCACACCTCGCACCGGCTCGATCCATCCGCCGCAAAGCGGATGACCGTCAGGAGGAGTGACATCGGCGGCAAAAGTAGCAATCTGGAGCTTCGGCATGGGTGTGTCCACTTGGTAGGAGGGCAAAGGCATGATACGCCGCCAGGAATGGCATCGCAAGGAAAAGAAATCGACCCGACCTACGACACCCTCGCCCGTCGCCACGGCCAATACCGCCATGCCAGCGCCCCGACAATCAATAGCCCGCCGATCCAAGTCGTGATGGGGGGCGTGTCGGTTTCCGGGGCGATCATGTACGTCCATAGTGGATTGAGAAGCGGTTCCAGCAGAGTAATCATGCCGGCCTCTTGCGGGCTCACGTGTTTCAATCCTCTTGCGAATAGTGCATATGGCAACGCCATCTGCACGGAGCCGAAGAAGGCGAGGAAGGCAAGTTGTCGGACGGTCGGCGTGGTGGTCCAGTCCCACCAAAAAACCGGGCCATGAATAATCGCAATCGCGGCCCCCAGACACAACGCACTGCCTAGATGGTTCTGTGTCGTCAGCCACATTGAGGAATGGTCCCGCAATTCACGCAGGCAGAGAATCACGCCGCCGTACATGAGGGCGCTGAGCAGGGCCATGCTGGTGATCTCGACCCGGCCGAACCCTTCACGAACCCATCCACCGAGGATGATGACCAGTACCCCCGCCATCCCGATCAGGATCGCCTTGAACATTTGCCGATCGTGGGCTTCACCCAGTGCGTAAACGCAAAAGAAGTAGACCCAGAATGGGGCGGAGTTCTGCAACAGAATCGCGTTGGCGGCACTGCCGAGCACCATTGCCGTGATGAATAGAGCGTTCATGCAACTGAAGCAACCCACCATCAGAAACATGAGCGGCCGGTACGTCAAATCACGCCGTCGTAAGAGCGGAATGAACACCAGTCCCGCGAACAGGGCCCGATAGAACGCGATCTGCAAGCCGGAAAGCGCTGGCTGGTTGACCCCGAGAAAGGTATCCCGCGACAAGACGCGAGTAAAAAGCCCACCCAGGCTCCAGAGCAAGGCGGCGAGGACAATACACAAGCGAGCGCGGTTGACGGTGGCGGCAGGGGTCATGGGGGGAGTGGGAGAGTCTCGTGTGTGGTGGTACTGCTTCGGAGCAAGATATGAATAATCGCCGGCCTTCGTGCGAGAGGAGCAGATTAATGTTGATTGTCGCCGCGGAAAACTGATTCCCCAGTCCCATTCATCGATCTTCAGGTAGGCTGCTTCAGCGTGTGTTCCAATCGTAACATCAAACTCACACACCGCCTGTTACGAATGGCCCTCGTTTTGTTACGAATGCCAAGCGTTCTGTTACCAATAAAGTAGCATTTTGTTGCGAATAGGTCGCGCCCTGTTACGAATAAGTAACGATTTGTTACGAATAGATAGCGCAACTTCATTTGCTGAAGTTCAATTGCTGGGAAATTCGTTGGAATAATCGAAATGCGAAACGTTCGCGCCGTGTTACCGACTGTCGCGAATGATCGGATTTCGCCTATACTAAACATATGTGGCCAGATGCCGATAAAACGCGGGGCATGCTCGACGCAGTGCGTGCCGGTGACTCGACAGCGGTGGAACGACTGCTGGGCGAATTTCGCGAGCCCTTGCGGCGGGTCGTTGGCATACGGCTTGATCCCGTACTGGCTCGCCGGGTTGATGCCAGCGATATCGTGCAGGACGTTCTGCTCGAAGCGAATCAACGGCTGATTGAGTATCTTCGCTCGCCCACCATGCCTTTCCATCTCTGGCTTCGTCATCTCGCGCAAGATCGCATTATCGATTCGCATCGCCGGCATCGCCTGGCGCAGCGGCGTAGTATCGATCGAGAGCAGCCCCTCAATCGCCCCGCCTGGGCGGATGAATCATCGCTGCAACTGGCGGCCCAGCTTGTCGATACCGAAAAAACGCCAGCCTCGGCCGCGATTCATCAGGAATTGCAACGGCGGCTCGAAGCCTCGCTGGCCGAGCTTGCGGAGGACGATCGCGATATCATCCTGATGCGGCATCACGAGCAACTTTCCAATCAGGACGTCGCGGCCGCGCTGAATCTGACCGAGGCTGCCGCCTCCATGCGCTATTTACGCGCTCTGCGAAAGCTTCGCTCGATTCTCGTCCCCGAGCCGAAAGTCGGGGATTGATGCCAGTCTTTCCGATTCCGCTGACGTGACGAGCGAAAGGCCGGCGAGCCGGGTTGCGTAAGCTCCCGGAGAATTGCAAGCCGAGCGTCATATAACTCCAGGAGCTTACGCAACCTGGCTCGCCAAGACGATTGCGTCGCGGGTCATTCACTTCGGAGCCGCTTTCCGTCCCACCAGGAATGGTGCGGACTTCGAAGGCAAGGCACCGATATCCGGCTTTCCATCATTTGCTGGCCGCAATGGATCGGGCCAATCCTTGGGCGGCGGGACTCCGGCGTTGAGCGCGGGACTGTCCGGTCCGAGACGATAATCGTTTGCCGCGGCCGAATCAGTCTCCGCCTTTAAGAACTTCGGATCCACTAGCAGCGATTGGCTCGATGAGCCTGGCGGGTGGTGTTTCTTGCTTTGTTCAAATTCAGGCGAGGCACGATAGCGGTTGAAAAAGTTGGCCAATACTTTTGGTTCGGCCTGAACCGACCAGTAGAGATTGCCATCCTCGATCGCATTACTGGTGGCAGTGGGTCCCTGATAGGCGGGCAGTCGGCCGAAGTGGTAGAAAATATTGTTGAAAACACGCCGAGGTTGCGCGATCTTGCTCGCTCCAAGCATACTCATGGCGGCATCGCGGGCTGGTTCGACCGCGATAACGGTGTTCTGATAGGCCGAGATCGCGGGCCAAGGTGGCGATCCGTGATCGCCGATGATCTTGCCGAAACTGAATCCGGGTGATTCGCGTGTACTCGAAGGCCTGGCCGTGGCAACCCGCTCGCGAAGATCGAATATATTTCGGTAGATGAGCACTTGATCCCGCGTTTCCGTTTCGGGGCCGCCGAAAGCGATGGCGGTCAGCATTTTGCGGAAGAGATTCTGTTCGATCTGGATAACCGGATCCTTCTTGTCGAGCCGGTGCCGGTAGTACATAGGACTCAGGTAAATCCCATCGTCCTGCATGTCTTCCACGAGATTGTGGTGAAACTTGACGTTGATGCTGCCTAGATACAGTCCATCGGCGGCGTCGGTGAACTCGGAGTATGAAAATTCCCAGTTGTCGTTCTGCGGCGTGGCGTACACCGAAGATTCCCGGCCGGCATCGAGTTCGATTAAAGCGTGCGTGTTCAAACGAGTGATATTACGGTGTGGCCGACCGGGATAGTCGCGCTTGCTGGTGTCGCTGCGGAAGGTCCAAGGGGCTGCGTTGCCATGCAGAGCCGAACGGTGGAAGGTGAACGGACCAGTTTGTCCCGCCCGGATACCATAAGTGCCGCACCAGATGGTGACGTTGTCAAATTCGACCCCAACGACATGATTCAGGACAACAGTCGTGTAGCCGCCGCCGCGGATGATCAAATCCTGAAAGCGGACGTGGGCCGCTCCGTCGACGTGAAGCGACACGGAGTTGAACGAAGCGATGATTAACGGCAATTTGCGAGGATCGGTTTCACCGCTATAATTGGGCATCGGGTCGGGATTATGCGTGTGACCGAGGCGGGCGTGAATTCGACCGCTGGACGCGTCGTACCACATTCCAGGGCCGCAATAGAGGGGTTTGATGTCGCTTTGATCCATCTTTTTTTCGTTTTCCCACTCGATCTTCTCTCCCCGAGCGCGCAAATCGATGGCGTGATGGTAGGTCTGTAGGCCGATCATTGAATCGCCGAACGATCCGATTACATCACGTTCGTTGGGATAGACCCTTTTGGAACGAAACTCCCCCTCGGCCTCCGGGACCGGTTCCCAGGCATCGGCGGGTGCCTCGTAGAATTCACGCCAGGAACCATCGAGAATCGCTTGCTCGCCGGGAGCGGATCTGATCGTGATCGGGGCATCGGCTTTTCCACGAAGAGCGTGGTAGACATTTTCGTAGTAAGTGCCGCCCTTGAGATAGAGCGTATCCCCGGCCTTCAGTTGGCGAAGAGCGTGGCGGATTGTTTTCCAAGGTGCTGCCGCCGTGCCACTTTGACTATCGTTACCCTGGCGAGCATCGACAAAAAAGCCCGGCCCCTGCGCCAGTGGTCGGTTCAATGGCGGCGGAGCGGTCCTTCGAGAGGGATGAGAGCGTGGGGAATCGGCTGCACCGAGAGTGGGTGCCGTAATCATCAGCAAGATGAAGAGCGACGAGATAACCTGGTTTCCGGTGTTTCTCATGGAAATCTCACAGTTCGGCATTTGTTGTAACGATGGAATTTCACGGGTGGGACAGAAAATCTTGCCAGGTTGTATTTTCGAATCGAGGCAAATAGTCTAATTCGTGCTATAGTGATTTCATCGAATCGTTCTAGTGGAATGGAAGCGCCGGGTAGATTCGCAACTTCCCCCGGGGAATCGCTTCAATCCGCTCGAAACTTCATAAAATGAACCGGGAGAGGATCCACCGAACAAGCGGAGATCTTTGTTTCTCTGGAACCAAATTCCGGCAATCCGTTCTTGAGTTTTCACTCGCTTTCGGATGAAATGCGGTAAGTCGATTTCGCCTCTAGTAATCCTCGCTTCTCCCGAGACTGTTCATGCCTGGACCCGAATCACCACACCCGAATCATGGAGATTCCACGAAACGGGACGTGACGATTGATATTTCACCTTCTCTCACGAAGGAAAGTATCATCGAAACGTCGATTCCGTTTGCAAGTCGTTCGGCGTCTGTTGTTATTTCGGAAGAGAAATCAATCGGCATGGTCGGCGAATATCGTTTGCTGGAAAAGCTCGGCGAAGGGGGGATGGGGACTGTCTATCTGGCGGAAGATGCCAAGCTTCAACGGAAAGTCGCGTTGAAGGTCATGAAGAAGCATGTGGCCTCCGAGCCGATCTCCCGTGAACGGTTCTTTCGGGAAGCCCGGGCCGCCGCCCATCTCGAACACGACAACATCGTTGCCATCCATCAAGTTGGTGAAGATAACGGAATTCCGTTCCTCGCCATGCCGCTGTTGCGGGGCGAGAGCCTGGGAACGATGCTCAAAAAGCCGCTCCGTCTCGACTTGCCGATGATTCTGAAAGTTGGCAGGGACGTCGCCCAGGGACTCGCCGCCGCTCATACCAAAGGGCTGATCCACCGCGACATCAAACCGGATAACATCTGGATCGAAGCAATCGAGAGCGACGACGCGACCGTTAAGATCCGCGCCAAGATTCTCGATTTCGGCTTGGCCAGGCCCCAGCACGAAGGCGAAGCGCTGTTGACGCACGAAGGTGCGGTTCTCGGCACCCCCGCTTATATGGCTCCTGAACAGGCACGCGGTATCGCTGTCGATCAGCGTGCGGACCTTTTCAGCCTCGGTTGCGTTCTCTACGAGATGAGCACGGGCCGCCGGCCATTCACTGGTCCTGACACGATGGCGATCCTCACCAGCTTGATCGCCGACCAGCCGCCTGATCCACGATCCATCAATAACCAGCTTCCGATTGCCTTTTCGAAGTTGATTGTGCAGTTACTTGAGAAAGACCCCGCCAAGCGTCCAGCCTCGGCTCGTGAAGTCGCCGACGCTCTGCGTAAACTTCAGGCCGATCCGAATACGGCATCCGGTTTTACGTTCACCACGGCACCTTCCCTGGCCAGTGCCAGCGTGCCGTCGATTGCCTTTGCTTCGTCACCTTCGCTCCGGTCGTCGTCGACCGCGCCTGGCAATGCGACCGAGATGTTCGCGAGCCGCGAAGCTCTATGGGCCGAAGAAGAACGAAGCTGGTCGTTTCCCTGGGTGACTCTGATCGTTCTTGTTCTGCTCGGTCTAGGTGGAGTCGTCGTTTATCGTTACGCCCCGGTCTTATCGAGTACGGGTACGCTCTCGATCGAAGTGACGGCCGACGCCGACAACGCTTACGGGCGTTGCGAGATGCGGATTTACGATTCATCCGGAACGCTCAAGACAACACTAAAGCCCAGCCAGCGCAAACTCGCGGATCTGGCGAGCGGCAAGTACCAGGCGGAAGTCACGAATTCCGACGATCTCCGCATGGAAGTCAAAGACTCTCTGATCGACACGAAAAAAGGCAAGAAAATCGATTTCACGATCGAGGGAAACAAGACAACAATCTTGCTCATCAATTTCGTTCCCGGCAGTAAGGGGAAGAAAGAGCCCAAGGATAAGGGGTTCGATGATGAGCCCTTCGGATCGAAGATTGATCGATGACCTCAGCTTGCGTTCGGTGGTCGATCTGGTGAATTTGATGTGGTAGAAAAGCATCGCCGGCATTTTAGGTCGAGTGGAAGATACCTCAACTGAAGTAATAGGGACTTGATTTGCGGAAATAGCTTGAGGGTGCGGCGAGAGAGATCATTTCGCTTGCCGACTTTTTCTTTGCGGGCAAATGGAATTCTAAATCCCATGATCTCCATTCGTTTCAGCCACTTGGCTCGTCAATCAATTCAGGCGTGAACTCCACCCTCTCATAGATCTCGGCAAGAGGCAAATCAATGCCGATCTCGCCAAGAGGAAGAACGGCATCCAGGCCTTCATAGACTTCTCGGACAAAACCGCTCTCGGTGCGGCGAAGGGCCACGACCGCCGCGGTTTCCTGTTCGATCATGGCATAAACGGCCAGCGACGGGATGGTTAGGTACGCGTCCTTTTTCTCGTGTTCATCGAAGCGACGGGTCGAACGTGAGAGCACTTCAAAAACAACGACTGGTTCATCTTGAAATGAGTCGTTTAGCGGATTGGACCGGCAAACGACCGACGCGTCCGGATAATAAAATCGAATTTGTGTGGCGAGACGGATACGAATCTTGGTGTCCGAGTTCCAAGGCCGACAGCGTTAACCGCGCAGGCCTGCGTGTACGTTGCCCAATATGTTCGCGACGATGATATTGTGCGAATTCCGCGTATCTACTCTCGCAAACACGATCCCGCCGAGGTAATCATGCTTGATTGGCGAGACCCAGCGAGATAATCCTCGACTGACATCAAATCGAGTTGCTTTGATCTACGCATGGCAATCCATCTTACGTCTATCGCCCACTCGACGCACCCGCTTGAAGCGGTTCCACGGTTGTAACATGCAGCAGCGAACAAATGCGAAACTCCGCGGGCACTCCCTCGCTCATATCCCCAGTCCCGACGAGCATATCAGTCCGGGTCAGCATCGCCATTTCCGGATGCCGGACCTCATAGGACTGGCCACTCGACATCACGAGCCGGAACGGCCGGAATGGTTGTTGCGAGAGTAGTTCGCGAAAGGTTTGGACGGTTGCACACATTGCCTGGTCATCCATACGGGTAGTCAGGGCACCGATCCGCCAATAATTCGCCGTACACCCAATCAATCGTGTTGAGAACGCTGCCTAACAACTTGACCTTACCATTTTCGTGGCAAACCCATCCACCTCGACCATCGGCGGTGTAAAAAATCATGTCGCTGCACGGGCTCCATCCAAAAATGTAGGTACTTGCCGGGTCGACAGAGTCACCGAAATACTCGTAGGCGTAGTTTGTCAGAGGTGTATGATCGGCACCTCCTTCGAACCCACCAGCCGCTCCGAAACCCATCCAATCGACATAGTCGATCAAGCGGTAGTATTCGGCAAGCTCCTGTGGGAGTTGATTGGACGGCCTCTTGCCGACGGGGGGCGACACTTCCGCTCCACGAATGTCGGGGCAAGTAAACCAAAAACCAGCCCGGGATTCTCCATGCGATGCTTGATGCAATTCCAATCGCCATTGACCGTTCTCAGCCATTGAACCAAACCACCGACCCATCAGTGGGCTCACCGCATGATCGGCGACCCATCGCATCGCTCCGTTTGGATTGTGCCACCACTCTCTGATTTCGGGCGTAATCAGTCGACGGTGAGTTTTAGGCACTCGATTCAGGCTATCGCCTTTATTGAGGATAACACATACTCCGTCGTAAAGCTGTTCTTCAGTTACCTCCATAGGTGCCTCGCAAACCCAGGATTTGCCACAAGATCTCTAACAAGCGGTTTCGTAGCAAGACGGCCATCCTTGGCCGTCGAAGTTGGTTGCGACGGCCAAGGATGGCCGCTCCACACGATTCACTTCTTCTCCACCACCCAAATATTCCGAAACACCTGCGGGTCGCCGTGCCATTGGAGGTGCAGCGGGCCGGGCTTGTCTTCTTCCGCTTTGCCCCCAGGGGTCGGGCCCTTCAGGTCGACGTCCTGAACCGTCACGCCGTTGTGTTTGACAACCGCGTGGGCGGCCTTGGTTCGCTTGCCGTCTTCGAACTTCGCGGCGGTGAACTCGATGTCGTAGGTCTGCCACGCGAGCGGCGGCAGGCACATATTAACCGTGGGGGAGAACTGCGTGTAGAAACCACCGCACTCGTTGTTCTCACCTTTGAGGCCGAAGCTATCGAGCATCTGCAACTCGTAGCGGTTTTGCAGATAGAGGCCGCTGTTGCTGCGCTGCTGGCCGAGCGAGTTCGGCATGTAGGCGAGGCGGAATTCCAGGTGAACCGTGAAGTCCTTGAAGCCATCCTTGGTGATAATGTTCTTGCCCGGCTTGCACGCGAGGTACTTGCCATCGGCCAGTTCCAGAACCTGAGCATCGTTCCATTTCTCGACATCTTCGGGCTTATCGAAGAGGACCACCGCACCCGACGGGGCCTTCGCGCCGAGGGTCGGGCTCTTACGCTCGACGCGCTTCAGAGTGCCTTTTTCGGTCGTCAGCTTGCCGTCGGCGATGGTGCCTGAAAGTTCCTTGCCCGAAATGACGACTTTGCCGTCAACGGTCTTGGCGGTGGCCTCGGATTGCGTCTTGCCGTCCCAGCCAGCGCCGGGCAGACCGCCGGCCAGCACACGGAGGACGAATTCACCTTCGCCGCGCGCGATCACCTGGGCACCGACTTTCGACGAACCGATTTCACCCTCGTATTCACCCTGAATGGCGATGTCAGGACCGGCCTTGTCCACGTCGGTGATCGCGATCCGCGGCTTGGCCTTGGGTTTTTCCTTCGGTGCATCCTTTTTGTCCTGGGCGTAGGCGAAACTCGCCAAGACGAAGAGGGGGAGAATCAGAAAACGTCGCATGAGTAGGTTCCTTGGAGAGAGATAATTTGTTCTCGACCGACATTATACGGCAGCCAAAATTCGTGGACACGTTCCGTTGGTGTTAAGGGCTCGGCGAGCCAGGTTGCGTAAGCTCCTGGAGG
>JAIOQJ010000398.1 GCA_021413475.1 Planctomycetota bacterium
TCATTTCATGCCAGCATTCATGATGGGGCTCGGCATCAGCGTCGTCGCCGGCATCATTTACGTTCTGGTCTGGGAGGTCTACATGGCCTTCACGCACTACACGTTCATGGATGCGTTTGTGAGCTCCTACATTGCGAAGCAGAAGGCTGCTGGCGTCACAGGTGATGATCGCCCGTGCCGGTGTCTTCACGCGGACGATGCTCTTGACCAGGGCGGGCGGGAGATGATGCCCGTCGGGGATCAGGCTGGCCCAGAGTTCGTCGGCGGCGAGTTGTTCCCAGATGTAATTGTCGTGCCGGGGGAGCATGGCGTGCGAGCCGTTGCCGAGGTGCGTGCTCAGGCGTGCCCCGGCGGCAATCGCGTCGCGAATCTGTTGGCCGTTCGCGGCCGTGTGGCCGATGGCGACCACGATGTTCGCCTTCACCAGGCGTTCGATAAACGGAATCGCCCCGTCGTGCTCCGGGGCCAGTGTGACCAGGCGGATTTTTCCCCCGGCCGCGTCTTGCAATCGCGAAAACTCATCCCAGTTCGGCGGGCGGATGTGTTCCTTCGGGTGCGCCCCTCGCGGCCCGTCCACGCCGGAGAGATAGGGCCCCTCCAGGTGAAAACCCGGCACGGAGTCGGCGACGACGGGATCGTTGGCAATCGCCTGACTAAGCGTGGCGAAGCCGTGCTGCAGGGCGTCGAACGAATTGGTGACCAGCGTCGGCAGCAACCCGCCAATGCCGTGTTCACGGCAGACATCGACCACTTTGCGGACTTGTTCGACGGTCAAATCGGGAGAGTTAAAACTAGCGCCGAGACAACCATTGATTTGCAGATCGAAAAGGGCGGGCGCAACCCAATCCGCCTCGCGATCCGCCAGCCGGGTTGAGGCAGTGGAAACCGACACGATGCGCTGGTTCTCGCAAACGACGTCGATCATGGTGCGCGTGCGATAATGTTTGGCGCGTATAAGCATTTTTGATCTTCGATGAGGCAAATCAAATCAAGATTTGAACCACAGAGTCACAGAGAAGAAGGGGACGAGAAAATGCGAATGTTCGCACCTTCTCTACACCTTGCAAAGGCACTTTGGTTATAACAAAAGCCGTTCTTGTCTTCTCTGTGTTTCTGTGTCTCTGTGGTTCAACTGGCTTAGGCTTTTAGTTACGGCTCGGTCTTTTCCGTCTTCGCGTCGGTCTTTTCCTTCTTCATTTCCTTCTCGTCATCGGGATCGGGTGTCTTCTTCTTCGGATCCTCGGTCTTGGTTGGCTTCGGGGGTTCCCTTCTCGGCTCGGGTTGCTGTTGTTTCGGCTTCGGTTCTTCCTCTGCCGTGGTTGTCGATGCCGATGAACCCCGTATCAACCGCGACACTCCGTAACCGAGAAGGATCGCGAAGAGCACGATGCCGCCGCCAATCCCCGCCATGATGAAATCGCGGCGATCGGGTTCCGTCAAGGGCCGCTCATCGCCTTCAGCCCGCTTTTTCGGTTCGATTTTGGGGGCGGGAAGCGGTTCCGTTTTGGGCGAAGGTGCGAATGGTGAAGGAGCCGGGGCCGCAGGCGAGGGAGATACGCCAACGATCTCCACGTCGAAGTCGCCATCGTTTGCGGCCATCGGTTGGACCATCGGCCGTGGGGGCGGACCGGCCGGCAGTTTTGGCTTGGGTCCCGTGCCGTCTTTCTTACGGCGGGGATCTTCCATTCGACCCACGGGAGCGCTGGGCATTGGTTGCGGCGGCGGGGCATATTGCGGTTGCGGAGCATATTGCTGAGGCGGCGGACCGAGTAAAGTGCCAGGCCGTGGGCCTTCGATATGTCCGCCAGTTTGCAGGTATTGCATGTAGGCGGGCAACATCGAAGCGGCGGCGGCCGATTCGGAGGTTTGCATCAGGAACATTTGCAGCGATTGGGCCGCCCGCTCGGGCGTTGGATAACGTTGGTTCGGATCCTTCACCAGCATCCAGTCGAGAACCTGCTGAAGTCCGTCGGGTACTTGCGGAAGAAAATCGCGGAGGGGCTTTGACTGCTCCGTGGCGTGGCGAACGATCTGACTGAGCGTGTTCTTATCCGGGAACGGCGGTTGGCCCGTGAGCAGGTGGAAGAGAATACAGCCGAGGCTATAGATGTCGGCGCGGATGTCGGCGTCGTGGGCACTCCGGGCCTGTTCGGGAGCGAGATATTCTGATGAACCGAGGAGCGTGCCATCCGTGGTCAGGTGCGTTTCCAAGTCGGGATTGCGGCTGCCTTCGTCGAAGGTGGTACGACCCATGCCGATTTCCATGATCTTGACCAAGCTGCGCATCGTCGTCTCCCCCGGGCCTTGATCCGGCGCGGGGGTAAGGAGTAAATTCTCGGGCCGCAAATCGCGATGAACCATCCCCTTCTCGAAAACATGCTGCAAGCCGCAAAGTGTCTGGTGGATGATTCGGACGGCCTCCGGGATCGGCAAACGCTTGCGTCGGTGCAAGACTTCGTCGAGGGCTTCGCCTTCGACATACTCCATGACGAAGTAGTGCTTACCGTTCGCTTCGCCGATCTGAAAAGCCCGAATCACATTCGGATGATCGAGCCGGGTCAGCAAACGGCCTTCACGCTCGAAACGTGAGAGAACCGTAGGGTCCTTGGCCTTTGAAGGGGGGAGCACCTTGATGGCAACGACTTGGCCGGAGGCGTGCATCGCCTTGTAAACGCCCGCCATCCGCCCTTTGCTGATGAGTTCGAGGATCGTGTATTTATCGAGGAAGAATCCGTCCGTATGGCCGCGAAGCAGCAAGTGCGACTGGTAGTCTGTCAAGGCCTTACGCGACACCAGAAACTTGCGAAATGGCTCGCAATCATCGTCCGAACTCGCTTTGCCGGCTTCCTTGAATCGACGGAGGAGGTCCTTCACCTCATCGGTCGTCATCAACTTGCTGCGCAGAATGAGGTTGCAATAAGCGGAAAGAGATTGCGACGTGGCAGTTGCCATGGGTGAACTTCTCCAACGGAAGGTGGGCAGGGGTACGATTGGTTATATTCAAGAGCTGGGCGATTGACATGGTTTGAAAAGACCTTACCCCCCCAGCCCCCTTCCCTAGGAGGGAAGGGGGAGCAAGCAGGGTTGCCTCCCCCTTCCCTCCTAGGGAAGGGGGCCGGGGGGTTAGGTTGTTTTGTACAATCTTCCTCATGAACCAAGAACGCTTCTGGACCATCCCGAACATTCTCACGCTGAGCCGGCTGCCGCTCAGTGTTCTCTTGTTCGTCTGTATCGCTCAAGGATGGTGGTTCGCCGCACTTCTGTCGTTTGTGGCCGCATCGATGACCGATTGGCTCGACGGTTGGTTGGCGCGGAAGCTCAACCAGCTTTCGGCGTTCGGCCGAACCTTCGACCCCTTGATCGACAAGGTGATGGTCGCGGGAGCGTTTATCTTTTTGATGCCCGTGAAGGAAGCGGGTTTGTCGCCCTGGATGGTGACGGTCGTCATCGGCCGTGAATTGTTAATCACTGGCATTCGCGGTTACGTCGAGGCACTCGGCAAAAAATTTGGGGCCGACTGGTTCGGCAAACTCAAGATGATTCTGCAATGCGTTGTCCTCTTGGTCATCTTGGGCGTGATGACTCTACGCGGTCAAGAGTGGGCGAAGACACTGATCGCGCCGCTCGAAACGATGCAATTGATTGTCCTTTACACGATGCTGGCGGCGACCATTGGAAGCGGAATTCAATACTGTTGGAAGGCGGCCAGGCTGGTGGCTTGACCAGGCAAGCAGGCCGCTCATGCGGTGTGTCGGAACCGGCTTGCCGGGTGTCCGTCGCCCTATTCCACCTTTCGCTTACTCAACCCCACTCGCATCAGCACCGCGATAAGCAGCGCGTACATGATCATCGCCACGATCTTTGGATTGCGGTCCTTGTCCACATCCCAATCACTCAAGTATTTCGGCCCGAGGGAGAGGGCCGCGTTGAACTCGTCCGGAAGAAAATTGAAGAAGCTGATGATCAACCCGCATAGAGTGCCGCCGGCGATAAAACCGCTAGCGAGCAGAACGCTGGGGCTGGTTTCCGTCTCAGCCTCGGAAGCACTCTTGCCGTTGATTTTGTCGACCAACCAGCGCACGATGCCGCCGACAAAGATGGGCGTGGAGGAGGTTAACGGCAAGTACATCCCCACCGCGACCGGTAGCGAGGGAACTCCGGCAAGTTCGAGCGAGAAGGCGATCATCACGCCAATGATGATCAGGCTCCATTCGAGCTTGCCGCCGAGGATCCCTTCAATGATTGAAGCAAAAAGCTGGGGCTGCGGGGCATCGTATTTCTTCGGAGCGGGGACGCCGTTGTCCATCGTGGTTTCTTGCCGGTCAACGGGCGTATCGGTGCGATACGCCGCCTTGCCGTCGTCGCCCACGAGATATCGCCCTGCCGCCACACCGGGATTCAACGTGTCGTCCTTGCGAATGTGGACAATCCGATACTCCTTCTTGTCATCCAGATAGGGTTTGCCCACGGTGCGGATCGGTGGATCCTCGGGAACATTCAACACCTGAGTGGGCAGATTCTTCTTCGTGTAATGGGTTTGCGCCTCGTTGAGAAGGAGCATCGTGCCGGCAATCGCCGCGGCCGACACGAGAGCACCGACCATGATTGCCAGTTGCTGTTTCTTGGGAGTCGCTCCGACCAGGAAGCCGGTCTTCAAATCTTGCGAAGTGGTGCCGCCGTTCGAGGAAGCGATGCAGACGACGGCCGACACCGTCAGAGCCGTCAGCATGGCCAGGGAATCCCGCTTGTCGAGAACGAAAAAGATCAAGCACACAAGCAGCAGCGTCGCTATGGTCATGCCCGAGATGGGGTTCGACGACGAGCCGACCTCGCCGGTCAAACGAGATGAAACCGTCACGAACAGGAAGCCGAAGAGCAGGATCATCAATGCGCCAACGACTCCCTTCAAGTTGAAGCCAAGTCCCAACTGCGGAACGGCCGCGAGAACCAGCACCAGGGCGATGCTGCCATAGAGAACCACGTTCATCGACAAATCGGTCTCGGTCCGCTTGCCAATGGCCCCGCCCGAGGCCCGGCTAGCGCGAAGGTCGCGAATGCCGCCGGTGATCGAGGCAAAAATCAACGGCAACGCCCGTAACATGCTGATAATGCCGCCCGCCGCCACGGCACCAGCACCAATGAACTTGAGGTATTTGTTTTTGATACCCGAGGGTTCCATATTGCGGATCAGGTTTGGATCGCCGCTGCGGTCGGCCGCCTCGGGTTTTTCCCACTCGACTGGTGGAACGGGCTCGCTCGATTTTGCCCCGAAGTTGGCGATCAATGGCCCGATCGCGAAGTAGGAGAGCAGCGCTCCCCCCATCATCAAACAGGCGATGCGCGGGCCGATCAGAAAGCCGACGCCCAGAAGCTCTGGTGAGACATCGACGCCTGCCTGAGCACCATTCAACCCCGACCGCGTGCCATCGGCATTCTTGGTGTAAAGCAACTCGGAAGGCTCGTTCGACCAGAATTTGCACGACTTCATCAGGAAGGTGTAGGCCGCCGCGATGCCGAAGCCGATGAAGACCATCCGTGCCGTCGAACCGCCCTTCTCGCCGGCGATCAGCACCTCCGCGCAGGCGGTCCCTTCCGGATATTTCAGATTACCGTGCTGCTTGACGATAAAGGCCCGGCGGAGAGGGATCATCATCAGGATGCCGAGTAGGCCGCCGAGTACCGATACGGTCGTCACACGCACGGGATCCATCTCGAAACCGAGCAACAACAGAGCCGGCATGGTGACGCCGACGCCGAAGGCGATCGATTCTCCAGCGGAACCGGCCGTTTGCACGATGTTGTTTTCGAGGATCGTCGCCCGGCGAAACCCGAACGTTTTTGAGAAAAAGCGGAACAAGGTGATCGACAACACGGCGATTGGCACCGAGGCCGAGACCGTCATGCCGACTTTTAGGAGCAAATAGAGAGACGAAGCCCCGAAGACGATGCCGAACAGGGCACCCGTCAGCACCGCCGGCCAAGTAAACTCCGGCGGCGATTGTTCGTCGGGGATATATGGTTGATGCGGAGGAGTCTCGTCGCTTGCCGGCACGGCCTGGTTTACACTGCTCATGAGCTTGGTCCATCGGAGAGGAGGTCCAGGATCAGGGTGAGTTCGTCCCGATTAGATTGAGGAGTGTGGCGCGGGAATGCAAGGGAGAAATCGCTTTCCCGCCGCCTTCGACACATTCTCTCGGCATTGCGGAGATTCTGAATAGAATTTCCCCCCGCGACGTCTTTCTTTGAGACGTTACTGAAATTCACTCTCCTTGGAGAAAGCATCATGCGAACGTTGACGTTGCTGGCCCTGACAGCCAGCCTAATGATGGGGAACCGTGCCATGGCTGAAATCAAAGTTGGCGACCCGGCTCCGACCTTCACGAGCACTTCCGACGACGGTAAGCCGTGGAAATCGGCCGACCATGTCGGCAAGAAGATCGTCGTCGTTTACTTTTACCCCGCCGACTTCACCGGCGGCTGCACCAAACAGGCTTGTGCCTACGGCGAAGACAATAAGAAGCTGAGCGAGAAAGGCGTCGAAGTCGTCGGCGTCAGCGGCGACAGCGTGATGGGCCATCAACTCTTCAAGGCGCATCACAAATTGCCGTTCACCCTCCTCGCCGACGAAGACGGCTCGGTCGCCAAGGCGTTCGGCGTTCCCTTCGGCAAGGGCGGCGTCTCGAAGGGCATCGACAAGGATGGCAAGACCGTCGAAATCAAGCAAGGCGTTCGTATTCAACGCTGGACGTTCGTCATCGGCAAGGATGGCAAGATTGCTCACATCGACAACAAAGTCGCCGCGGCCGACGATAGCAAGAAGATCGCGGAAGTCGTCGAGAAGCTTTCGAAGTAATACTGAAGATCTCCGAGGTTCGCAGAGCCTCACCTCGGGGCTTGATTGAGTTCTCCCACAAGCCCCGAGGTGAGGCTCTGCGAACCTCGGGGATTAGAATTTCCCATCATGCCCGCCAAATCGCAAGTCCTACTCTCCTGGAGTTCCGGCAAAGATAGCGCCTGGTCCCTACATATCCTTCGCCAAAGCAAAGAGATCGAAGTCGTCGGACTGCTCACGAGTTTCAACGAAACGTTCAACCGCGTCGCCATGCACGCGGTCCGGCGGGAGTTAGTCGAGGAACAGGCACGCGCCGCGGGCTTGCCGCTCTGGCCGGTGCCTTTGCCTTGGCCTTGTTCAAACGATGAATACGAATCGCGAATGCAAGCCGTCTTCGCGAAAGCTCGCGCGGAGGGAATCTCGGGCATCGCCTTCGGCGATCTGCATCTCGAAGACATTCGCGCCTATCGGGAACGGCAGTTGAACGGAACGGGGCTGACGCCGCATTTTCCGATCTGGAGTTCCGTGCCCGCGTTGCCCGCGCTCGCTCGGGAGATGATCGCGGGCGGACTGCAAGCCGTTTTGACTTGCGTCGATCCGCGTCAACTTTCCCCGGATTATTCGGGCAGATTCTTTGACGCGGCCCTGCTCGATGACCTACCGGAATCGGTCGACCACTGCGGCGAACGCGGCGAGTTTCACACGTTTTGCTTCGCGGGGCCGATGTTCGATCGTTCGATTCCGATTCGGGTCGGCGAGCGGGTGGAACGCGATGGATTTTGGTTTACGGATGTGGAAATTGACGCGCGGCTCACACATCCGTCTTCAGCAACCCGTGCAGCATCGTCTCGATAATCTGCGTCGGCGGGTCGCCTTCGTGCGGGACCATGCGCGGCAACAGGGCAGACCCCAAGAGAAATCGCATCCAGTCGGCGGCGGTTTCGCGGGGGTCGATTCCCCGGCGAATTTCGCCGGCGTTCTGGCCATCGAGAATGATCGGCAGCAACCGATCGATCGCGGAGCGCACGATCGACTGCAGAATGATCGATTCCTCTTCTTGGATCGGCTCTGCCAGTCCCGCGAGGATGATTTGGGCCGTTGGTTGGTCGGAACGCATGGCGTCGAGGAAGCGTTCGGTGAACGATAGCAACCGATTGACGATGTGGCTCGCGGCGGGATCGAGCGTTTCGGTTGCGAACAACGATTCGAGCCAAACTTCGCCGATGGCGCGAAGAAAGGCCGGTTTGTCCTTGAACGATTTGGCAAGCACTGAACGAGAGACGCCGGCCGATTCCGCGATCTGATCGAAACCCACGGCTGGGTAACTGAATTCGGCGAAGAGCCGCCGAGCGCAGTCGAGATACTGCTTTTTCTTCTGGCTCGGAGCCGAGCGTTTCACTGGTTTTTTCCCGCTGCCGGATCCGGGCATGAATAGGCCTCATTCCATTTTAGCCAAGCCAGGCTTTTGCAAAAAGCGCCGAACGTAGCCGAATTCGCAAGAATTCGGGTCCTTTGCGACTGAAAGAACCTGAATTCTTGCGAATTCGGATACAAATCCACGGTGCTTGAAACTCAAAGTCGATCTTAGTGGCCGCCGCCGCCAGTGACTTCCGCCTGCGGACGGCCCTTTTCCGGCCAATCGGTGTGGAACATTTTGCCGCGGGGCTGATCGATGCGCTCGTACGTGTGGGCGCCGAAGTAATCTCGCTGAGCCTGAAGCAGGTTGGCCGGGAGTTTCGCGGCGCGATAGCCGTCGTAGTAGGCGAGGGCGCTCATGAACGCGGGTGCGCTCACGCCATTGGTCGCGGCAAGTGACACGACCTTGCGCCAATTCGTCTGGCCCTTCTGGATCGCTTCGTTGAAGTACGGGTCGAGCAGCAGATTCACCAGGTTTGGATCTTTTTGATACGCCTCGGTAATCTTCTGGAGGAAGCGTGCCCGGATGATGCAACCGCCGCGGAAGATGCTGGCGATTTCGCCGTAGTTCAACTTCCAGTTGTATTCCTTCGCTGCTGCCGCGTAGAGTTGGAACCCCTGGGCATAAGCGCAGATCTTCGAGCAATAGAGGGCGTCTTTGATCGCGTTGATTAACTCAGCCTTGTCGCCCGAAACTTTGGCATTCGGGCCCTTGAGGACGCCGCTGGCCTTCACGCGTTCATCTTTCAATGCCGAGAGGCAACGTGCGAACACCGCTTCGGCAATCGCATTCGCGGGCACGCCCAGCGTCAGGGCGCTGTCGCTGGTCCACTTGCCGGTTCCCTTTTGGCCGGCAGTGTCGAGTATCTGGTTGACGAGATAATCGTCCTTCTTCACTGGATCCTGCTGCTGCAGGATGTCGGCGGTGATCTGGATCAGGAACGAATCAAGATCGCCATTGTTCCATTCCTCGAATACTTTGCTCATCTCCTTCGCGCCGAGACCGAGGAGATTTTCCATCAGCGTGTAGGCTTCGCAGATGAGCTGCATGTCGATGTATTCGATGCCATTGTGGGCCATCTTCACGTAATGGCCGGCACCGTTGGGGCCGATGTACGCGGTACAAGGCACGCCACCACTGATGGGCTTGCCGGGGCTGGCACCTTCGAGGGGTTTGCCGGTTTTTGGATCGACCTTTGCGGCGACGGCTTCCCAGATCGGCTTGAGATGCTTCCAGGATTCGGGATCTCCGCCGGGCATGAGGCTCGGGCCGAACCGCGCGCCGGTTTCGCCGCCAGAAATGCCGGAGCCGAAGAACTTACATTGGTTGGCGTATTCCTTTTCGCGGCGGATGGTGTCGAGAAACAGCGAGTTGCCGGTGTCGATCAGAATGTCATCCTTCTCCGCACCGGCGGCGATGCATTCCTTCACGACCGCATCCACCGCCGGCCCTGCCTTCACCAGGATGATGACCTTGCGAGGCTTCTTGATGGCCGCGATGAACTCCTTCATCGTCTCACATCCCACGAGACCTCCGGGCGGATTCTCGCGCGCGATAAATGCCTTGGTCTTCTCGTGAGTGCGATTGTAAACGGCCACTTTATACCCGTGATCGGCGATGTTGAGAGCGAAGTTTTCGCCCATCACAGCCAGCCCGATCAGCCCGATATCCGCTGTTGCTTCTGCCATCGAATTGCTCCGAGAGAAAGGTTAGGGGGAGTGCAAGCCGACCGCGACGAGGGCGATTGCCGACACGAAAAGCATTCTATGGGCTCTCCGCGTCATAAGCGAGATTTTGAAAGGTTGATGGCCGGGGTTGCGGAACGTGGGGGAGCATTCATAAGGTGAACGGTAACTGCATCACGCTCCCTTTAGAGGATCGAGAATCATGAAACGTTCCGCGATCATCATAGCAATGCTGTTGCTCACTCCCGTTCTCGGCCGCGGTCAGGGCCTTCCTCCCGATTGGGTCAAAGAGACGGACAAAGCGGCATGGCAGGCACGCGATTCGAGCGGCGAAGTGGTTTTCAAGGACCAACTCTGGATCCTCGGCGGCTGGTTCGATTCATTCGCCGCTCCGCCACGGGACGTCTGGAGTTCTCCCGACGGCAAGACCTGGAAACAGGTGACGAAAGAAGCCCCCTGGAAGTACAGCGATCTACCGATGACGGTCACGTTCAAAGATCGCATGTGGTTAATGGGTGGTTGGTTCAACGGCCGATTGAAAGGGCACGGAGCATGCAGCGAAGTCTGGTCCACCGCGGATGGCGAGAAGTGGGACCAAGTGACGAAGGAGGCCGGCTGGACGCCCCGAATTGCCGCTGGCCTGGTCGTCTTCAAGGATCGCATGTGGATCCTCGGGGGCACGGAGAACTATTATTTCGGCGACGAGAAAAGCCTGAAGAATGATGTCTGGTCTTCCGCCGATGGTAAGGAATGGAAACTGGAGACTGCGGCCGCACCGTGGTCGGCGCGGGCCTATCACGGAGCCGTCGTTCACGACGGGAAAATGTGGGTATTCGGCGGTGGCAACTACGTTCCGAAATATCATGCCTTGAACGATGTCTGGTGCTCCTCGGACGGCGTGAAATGGGAACAGGTGACCAAGAACGCCCCGTGGGATCCGCGCATGTGGTTCTCCACGGTCGTTTACCGCGATCGCATCTGGGTGCTGGGCGGTTGGTCGAACAATCCGTCCAAGAACTGGGGCGACGTCTGGTATTCCCAGAACGGCAAAGACTGGTCGCAACTTCAATCGAAGGTGATCTGGAAAGAACGCCACGAGCACTCGGCCTATGTGTTCAAAGATAAGATCTGGGTGGCAGGTGGTCACGCCAAGCCGCTGAATAGTGAAGTGTGGTCGCTGGAGATTCCGAAGGATTGGTTCAAGGGGAAGTAGATGCGCGCGAATTCCTGAAAGGGTTCGAATGCTCAGAAAGAACTTCTGGTCCCGTCGCAGGATGCTCCTGACGCTATTCGTGGCGGCCGCGTTGGTTTTCATTTATCTCGTCAAATACGAACCCTCGTTTTACGAAACCTCGCACATCCCACAGGGAAGCGAGCGGGCCGCGCAATCAGGTCAGTTCTTGATCGGTTACGGCAATCTCCTCAAGATCAACGAACAAACTCCCGACTGGAGCGAAGAGTTCACGACCAATCAAATCAACGCGTTCCTTCAGAACGAATTTGTCTCGGAATCCGGCAACCACAAAAAACTGCCGGACGGCTTCAGTGATTTGCGCGTGCAGGTAGAAGAAGGCAAACTCCTCATTGGATGCAGGTATGGCAAGGGCGTGAGGAGCACGATTCTCTCGCTCGAAGCGAAGGTTTGGCTGGTGGAAGACGGGGTGAACCTGATCGGTGTCGAATTGACCAACGCGAAGGCGGGGGCGTTGCCGGTGTCGCGCGACATCGTCCTCGATTACATTTCCGAGGCGGCCGCCCGCTCGCATATTGAAGTGAGCTGGCGCTATCGCGATGATAACCCGGTTGCCATTTTGCGTTTCCAGGCGAACAAAGAACGTCCGACAATTCAAATCCAGCGATTGGAACTGCGGCCGGGACGGATGGTCGTCGCGGGGCGGTCAGTTGATGCGAAGAAACGGTGACGCTAATTGCCTGAGCCCGAAGCAACAGCAAGGGAGAAAAGTCTCCCTTGCTGTTGCTTCGGGCTCGCTTGAGAAGTCTACTTGAACTTCGGTGACGACTCCTTCTGAGGCTCCGGTAGTTTGACCGTCTCGCCACCGTCAATCGTCACCAACCCTCGGAACGCTTTTTCATCGAACGTCGGCGGGAAGCGTCGTGATTGGCCGTCCGCCATCAGGACAAAGACATTCGGCGTCGGAAAGCTTTGAGCATTTCGGTAATTGTTCGGTAGTCCAAAAAGCTTTGGAACCGGCCTGTTGGCTGCGAACGAAAGGTCTGCCGGTTTCGTCCACGGCACGGCATTCGTCACGTCATTGCGGAAGGCGACGGCAATCGTGGTTTCGAGACCGTCGCGAACTTGGCCCTTGTTGACCCCTTCTTTACCCGGAAACATCGTTCCCGGGCCGGTGAAAACTTGAACTCCGGTTTTCCAATCGGTCCGCATTCGCCAGTTTTGCATGGTGAAATCCAAGTTATAGGCGGTGGGCATCTGTTCCAAAAGTTGCTTGTTGTGCATGCTGTCCCACGGTTCATCGAGCTTGAACCTCTTGTAAAGATCCGCATACGTTTGAACAACCGGGGGTTTTTGATTTGGTTGTAAGGGTGCCCGTTGCCAGCGATCGATCCGTCCCCGCTTTTCGAGGTACGGCAAGATCAGCACGCGCCAACTCAAGAGGGCTTTGCCATCCTTGTCGAACGTGGCGACAGGCGGATAGCTCCCTTTATCCTGGTGATAAGCTTGCAGAGCGGCGAAAATGCTATCGAAGTTGCCTCGAATAAAATAGGGTACTTCTTCGCCTTGATCGGAGTAACTGTTGGCATAAAAGCGGCCGCCCTCTCCGTATTCGACGAAGGCGGCGAACGACATGATGGCGATCACGTCGCCGTGGTACGGGAAGAACTCGCTGAGATTGAGCGAGGTCCGCAGTGTGTTTTCTTTCGATTCAATCGTCAACTTCTTCAAGGTCGCTTCCAGATACTTGAGGGCGGCCTTGGCTACGATCGGCGTGAAGAAGGCCGGCAATTCAATCGGTCCCATTACCGGCCGTTTCGTGGCACTGAGTTCAATCTCCTGCATTTCTTTCATGCCCTTGGCGATGACTTCGAAGAGCATCTTCCGGAGTTCTTCCAGAGCCATCTTGCCTGCGGTCGACTGTTCCGCCGTGGCAAAATCTCCTGTGAATGTCAGATGAGTTTCCTGTTTCAGATCGAGCGCCGCCCAGCCGATGGTTGCCTTCATCAACGGCAACAGTTCTTTCGGCATTTCCCTACGAAACTCAGCCTCATTGATTGCCGCCGGATTCACCGCCAGCAGGGCGCTATGCTTGCCCGCTTCTTGCGTGAAGATCTTGGCCAGCGGGCTGTCGATCCCCTTGGCTTGCTCTTGCTGTTCGATCAAGCGAACGATGGAATCCTCGGAGCCCACGACTAGTATCTTCGGATCTATTTGGACGATGCCCGCCCAGTGCCCTTCGTCGAAGAAGTAGTCGCTCCCGCGATGCGACTTGACTCGCGTCTCGATGCCGAACGCTTTCAGCAACGCTTCACGCTCGATGGGTTGTTTCGTGGTCAGCACCCACAACAGTGAATGCCCAATCGGCCGGCCATCAGGCAGCGGCATGCGAATGTTTGTTGACGGCATGACGACTGTCAAGCTTTCGATCTGCGAGGGGTTCGGTGTGAACTTGCTATCGAAGGCCTTGATCTCATCGCCGCCCAAACTGCTCATCAACTTGCGATAGAAGGCGAAACCGGGACTTTCCCAAACATCCGCGATCCGGACATGAAGGAAGCCAACGGTTTCCTTGGTGAAGATGGAGGCGACATTCCCCTTTGGTTCCGCCGCTTCCGCGGAGGGGGTGTTCGCGAAGAGCAAAATGGCTCCCACCGCCAACTTCCAGGTCATCAATGCGCGCGCGATCGACATGGGCATTCCTCGAATTAGGAAAAAAGTGAAAGTGACGATGTGAGAGTATCCAGTGTCCACGCAATTGCAAGATGCTCTCGGTTAGCCGCGACGCGCGGTCTTCGGAGCGGAGCGTTCTTGCGGGTTCAAAGCGCTCCGCTTCGCGTCGCGGCTAACCGCGCAATTCATTATTCATCCTCTTGCGGTCGGTCGTTTTTTACCGCACAATATCTTCAACCCGCCGTAAAGCCTTCCCTTTGCCTTATTCGAGACCTGCCGTCATGACGCTCTCCGCTCGGATTCCGCTATCGCTGCCGGTGCTCGCTCTCGTGCTGCTGCAAACGAGTCGCACCACCGCGGCCGAGCCGATCGATTTCAACCGCGATATTCGGCCGATCCTTTCGAATCATTGCTTCAAGTGTCACGGCCCGGGAACGCAAAAGGCCAATTTGCGGCTCGATCTGAGCGAGCTCGCGATCAAGAAAAAAGCGATCGTGCCTGGGAAGCCCGACGAGAGTTTGTTGCTGACTCGTGTTTCGGCCGCCGATGACGAGCGGATGCCGCCTCGCACTGCCGCGGAACGACTTTCACCGTCGCAAATCGCTAAGTTGCGGACTTGGATCGAGCAAGGGGCCGTCTACGCTCCGCACTGGTCGTTCGCGAAACCGCAAGCGGTTGCGGCACCAACCGTGTCCGATCCGAAGTGGCCAATCAATCCGATCGATCGCTTCATTTTGGCGAAACTCGATCAAGCGAAGTTGAAGCCTTCCCCCACGGCCGATAAGGCGACGCTCTTCCGCCGGCTTTCGCTCGACTTGCTCGGTTTGCTGCCGGACCCGATGGAAGTCAACGCCTTCATGCACGATGATTCGGCCGATGCGTATGAGAAACTCGTCGATCGCTTGCTGGCGTCGCCGCACTTCGGGGAACGGCAAGCTCGGCACTGGCTCGATCTGGCCCGCTACGCCGACTCGAACGGCTACACCACCGACGGGGCCCGCTCGATCTGGCCGTACCGCGATTGGGTGATTAACGCCTTCAATCGCGATCTGCCGTTCGACCAGTTCACCATCGAACAACTGGCCGGCGACTTGTTACCGAAAGCGACGAATGACCAATTGATCGCCACCGGATTTCAGCGGAACACGCCGACCAACGGCGAGGGTGGCACCGACCCCGAACAATTCCGCGTCGAGCGTACGGTCGATCGCACCAACACCGCCGGCGCGGCCTGGCTCGGGCTCACGGTCGGCTGCTGCCAGTGCCACGATCATAAGTACGACCCGCTGTCGCAGAAGGAGTACTACCGCTTTTACGCCTTCTTCAACACGACCAGCGAACCGAATTTGCGACTGGCGACGCCGGAACAAGAGAAGCACCTTGCCCATTTGAACGCCCAGCTCGAAGAAGCCAAGAAGATCAAGACCGACGCTAAGATGCCGTCGCCGAAGGTGGTGGAATTGCAAAAACAAATTCGCGACTACGAGGTGAACAAGATCACCACGACGCTGATCGTTCGCGAGTATCCACGGGTCACGAACATTCACCTGCGCGGCGATTTTCTTCAGAAGGGGGAACCGGTCGTCGCGGGCACACCCGCTGCTCTGCCGCCGCTGAAGGCGGCCGGGGCAACGCCGAACCGTCTCGATCTGGCACGCTGGCTCGTCAGTGCCGACAATCCGCTCACGCCGCGGGTGGTCGTCAACCGCATCTGGCAGCAGTATTTCGGCAAGGGCCTGGTGGACACGGAAAACGATTTCGGCATGCAGGGCCATTTGCCGACGCATCCGGAATTGCTTGACTTCCTGGCCGTCGAGTTCGTCCGCAACGGCTGGAACGTGAAGAAAATGCATAAGCTGATCGTCACGAGTGCCACCTATCGGCAGTCGTCGGCGTTGCGTACGGATCTCACCGAGAAGGATCCGAACAATCTGCTCCTGGGCCGGCAAAATCGCTTACGCGTCGAAGCCGAGATCATCCGCGACGCGGCCTTGAGTGCCAGCGGCCTGCTCAGCCGCAAGATCGGCGGACCGGGTTTTTACCCGCCGCAACCGAAAGAAGTGTTCAGCTTCACTCAAGGAAGCAAACCCTGGCCCGAAAGCCAAGGGGCCGAGCGCTACCGCCGCGGCATGTACACCTACATCTGGCGGCAGAGCCAGCATCCGTTGCTCACGACCTTCGACGCGGCAGACGCGCAGGTCGCCTGCACACGGCGGAATCGTTCCAATACGCCCCTGCAAGCGTTGCACCTCGCCAACGATCCGGTCTTCGTCGAACTCGCGGATGCCGTCGGCAAACGCATCTTGAAGGAAGGCCCCAGCGACGAACCCGGCCGGGTCGATTTCGCGTTCGAGCTTTGCTTTTCGCGCAAGCCGCTCTCGACTGAACGGGAACGCCTGCTGGCTTACCGGAATAGCTTGAAGGAAGCGACACTCGAAAAATCATGGATGATGGTGGCCCGCGTGCTTCTGAATCTGGATGAGTTTATCACGAGGGAATGAGCCGATGACGACGATCAACCAGATGGCGGCACGCCGCCACTTCTTCCGCGATTGCGGCGTCGGCCTCGGTTCGATGGCGCTGGCGTCGCTGCTGCAAAAGGATGCTGCGGCGGTGTCCTCGATCGCGCCGCGACCGCCGCACTTCGAACCGAAGGCCAAGGCGGTGATTTTCCTGTTCATGGCCGGCGGACCGAGCCATCTCGAACTCTTCGATCCCAAGCCGGAATTGAACAAACTCCACGACCAGGTGCCGCCCGAATCGTTCGTAAAAGGCAAGCGCTTCGCTTTCCTAAAAACGGGAGCCAAGCTTCTCGGCTGCAAACGCAAGTTCGGCCAGTACGGCCAATCGGGGATGACGCTGAGCGAATTGCTTCCGTACCAGCGCGAAGTGGTGGACGACGTCTGTTATCTCAAAGGGATGAAGACCGACGTCTTCAACCACGGGCCGGCGAAAGTCTTCTTGAACACCGGTTCGCCGCAGTTCGGCCGGCCGAGCATGGGTTCCTGGGTCAGTTACGGCATCGGCAGCGAATCGAACAGTTTGCCCGCCTTCGTCGTGCTGCAATCGGGCGGGCGCGGGCCGCGCGGCGGGTCGGCACTTTGGTCGAGCGGCTTTCTTCCGACCGTTCATCAAGGAGTGCCGTTCCTCAAAGGGGCGAACCCGATCCTCGATCTCGAAACGCCCAAGGGGATCGATCCGAAACAGCAGGGCGATTTCGTCGATGCCGTCCGCGATCTGAATCGCCAGCGTCTGCAATCGGTGGGTGATCCAGAGATTGAAACTCGAATTGCCGCCTACGAGATGGCGTTTCGCATGCAGACGAGCGCCCCGGAACTCGTCGACCTCACCAAGGAAAGCCAGAAGACCCTGACCCAATACGGGGCGACGCCCGGACGGCCGTCGTTCGCGGCCAACTGTCTGATGGCACGCCGGCTGGTCGAACGCGGCGTGCGATTCGTTCAGCTTTATCACACCGACTGGGACCACCACGGCGGCGGCGACAATCTCGAAACGTCTCTCGAGTACGTCTGCCGCGAGACGGACCGTGCGTGTGCTGCTCTCATCAAGGATTTGAAATCACACGGCCTGCTCGATTCCACCCTCGTCGTCTGGGGCGGCGAGTTCGGCCGCACGCCGATGGGAGAAAATCGCGGCACGACCGGCCGAGATCATCACATTGATGCCTATACCATGTGGCTAGCCGGCGGCGGCATCAAGCCGGGTTATGTCCACGGCAAGACCGACGAGATCGGCTATAACGCCATCGAGAATCAGGTCCACGTCCACGATTTGCAGGCGACGATCTTGCATCAACTCGGCCTCGACCACACAAAGCTGACTTATCGCTTCCAGGGCCGCGACTATCGGCTGACGGATGTGCATGGGAAAGTGGTGAAGGAGATCATTGCGTGAGTGCAGCCGCTTGCGGCTTAGCGCTCACCGTCACGAACGGAGAGCGAGCGCGAAGCCGCAAGCGACTTCAATTCTCTACCGACGTCGCGTCAGCATCCCAATTACCACCATGAAGAGAGTTGCACCAATGATCGACCAGATAATTGGAAAGCTCTTACCCCCAACTTCGATCGAGAAGAGTTCGGGTAGACTCAGTTCACGTGCAAGCCATGATCCAAGCAGGGCCCCGATGAACCCTAATACCGTGGCTACGATCAATCCCCCACGAGCGTAACCGGCGATCATCTGGGCCAAGAATCCACAGACGGCCGCGATGACCAACAAGATGAGAACTTCCACAATTGTCATGATGAGACTCCAAGAAGACATTTCAGGTGAATGACGAAGGGTAATTAGTATTATCCACTAAAAGGCCCCCAATTGCTCTTCTAATGTGCAAATTGCGAGCCCAAACTCGCTGAAATTGCGCCGATTGGCACGGTTGAGACGCCCGAACACGGATGCAACCATGAAACTCTGCCTCTTCTCCGTCAGCTACGCGGGCCTTTGGGGCCAGGAACGCCTGGGGCTCGATGAGTTCCTTCGCCACGCCGCCAAGCTCGGGTATCAAGCGGTGATGCTGGCGGGGAAACGGCCGCACTTGTCGCCGCTCGATGCGTCGCCGGAACGGATCGCTCAGGTGCGCGATCTCTTGAAGGAACTAAAACTCGAGTGTGCCGTGATGGGGGCATACACCGACTTCGCGGGCGGGTCGGCCGCGGAGGTGCCGTACCTCGAAATGCAGATTGGCTACGTCGAATCACTTGCCCGCATCGGTCGTCAGCTTGGGGCGGGGATCGTTCGCATTTTCACGTCGTACGAATCGGCGACAACCCCATTCACCTTGCTTTGGGACCGCACGGTGAAGGCGATCCAGGAATGTTGCGACCGGGCCGCGGCGCACCAATGCACGATCGCCATCCAGAATCACCACGATATCGGCGTGCACACGGATGCCTTGCTCGAATTCCTCAATGATGTGAATCGGCCCAACTGCAAGCTCGGCTACGACGCCTGGTCGCCGGCCCTGCGCGGCGAGGAACTTTACACGGCCGCCCGCGCCCTGGCTCCGCACACGGCTTGTACCACCAATGCCGACTATGTGAAGTTGCCGCGCTTCCAGTATCAACCGGCACTGGTGAATTATCTGCCCGCATTGCCCGACGCGGTTCGTGCGGTCCCGTTCGGCACGGGATTCATCGACTACGCTGCCTTTTTTAACGGCCTACGCGACGGCGGTTTCGACGGCATTGCGACGTACGAGATGTGCTCCCCCGTGCGCGGCGGCGGAGCCCGCGAAAATCTCGATCATTATGCGACGACTTATTTTAAGTGGTTGCGGTAAAGAGTGTGAGACCGGCGAGCCGGCTCCCGTCAGGGGCCGGAGTATTCTAAAAATACTCCGGCCCCTGACGGGAGCC
>JAIOQJ010000399.1 GCA_021413475.1 Planctomycetota bacterium
GGTTTATCTAGAGTTCGCGCTAGCCCTGAGGCGTAGCTGTTTTCTTTGTTGTGTTAGTTGTACAAAATAAAGTCACTAATACGGAACCACCGCCCTCTCCCGTTCCGGGCGAATCCCATTCACCAGATACACCATCCACCGCCTCTCATCGCCGTCGATGGACAGGGAGATTTGCGCGTCGGTGGGATTGTGTTCGACGGGGGGTTCGGAGAATAATGAAGTCGGTTTTCTTCGTAGGACGGCCTTCCCAGGCAGTCGGTTCGTATATGGGCGGCCTGGGAAGGCCGTCCATATACGAAGAATTCGAACAAAACACGCAAATTCCCTCAAGTCAAAATGAGCCGGAAGTTCGCGGAATGGCGAACATTCCTTCAAATGCAGTCTGAGCGGTGCCGATCATCTTGGTATTGTCTGTATCTCTTGCAAACTCCGTGAAGGGTACGGGAACACCCGAAAAGGTCCGATGCTTCGACATCTACCACTATTAGCGTTGATGATTTCGTTCGCCACGGGTTGTGCCGCGCTGGCGAAGAAGCCGGCCACCCCGGCCGCGGAACTAAGCGTTCAAGAAATGCTCGCGACTCCCGTGCCGCCCAACGAGCGTTATTACATCATCGTCTTTGGTTCGCAATCGACGCCGCTCCAGGCGCGTTATACCCATAGCTGGGCAACCATCGTGAAAGCGACGACGCCCGCGGACGGCGGTGCTCCGCAGATCGAGCAGCACACAATTAGCTGGATGCCCGCGTCGCTCGAAATCGCTCCGTTGCGGCTCCATGTCGAGCCGGGGACGAATCTCGATTTGAAGTTTACCATCGAAGAGATGTTGAGACATAAGGAACGCGTGTCGATGTGGGGCCCTTACGAGATCTGGCACGGTCTTTATCATCGAATCTTGACGCAGAAGCGATTCATGGAATCCGGTGCGGTCGGCTATCAGTGCATCGATACCATCGGCGAGGCCGCTCGCGTGGGGAACGGCTCGGATTGCATTCACGCCATCACCGACATGGATCCGCAATTCGATCGGGAACGCTATCCGCTCGCCTATTTCGGCGAAGCGGCCAGCTTGAATATCGTCCGGCAACTTCAGCGGCGTCCGGTTATGATCTGTCCGCGGAAGACGCACGACTGGCTGATCCCGGCGTTGGGTTTGGATTGTTACCCGATCTGCCGGCGGACGTACACAGGCAAATCACGGGAATTTTCCCCGGAAGCACTTCTTGAATCAACCGGGAAAAGCGGTTCGGGCCGATCGCGTTGCCGGTTGTGCGAGTGAAGTCAAGCCGGCATTGCCAGAACCAAAAAATTTTAGCCACGGATGGAACACAGATAAAACACGGCGCGGCCGAGCCGCAATCGAAACAAGAAACGAGCCACAGAGGACACAGAGCACACGGAGAAAGAAGAATTTTATAGAGTTTTTTCTCTGTGTCCTCTGTGGCTCAATTCTTGATTAATTTGCGCACGCCGCGAAGATTTAGAGGCCAAGTAACACGGATAAGAGCGAAAACGATGAAGCTCTGGATTTCATCAGTGTTTGATCCGTGTTTCATCCGTGGCTTAATATTTCTTCGCGGACTGAAGTTGCGACTTCCGCGCCAAATCCAATTCCCATTTGCCTTCGGCCAAATCGATAGTACGATCCAAATTGGTTACGAGTGTTCGTACACGGGTGAATGTCACAAAATGTAGCGCTTTGTGTACGAATAAAAAAAATCGACCGCAAGGCTTGGACGATTGGACAAACGTAGCGGCCATCAGACACGACGATCTGAATTCAGAAAACGAGGCGAACCATGCTCTCCCGCCACGGCTTTCTTCCGCATCCGGATCCCTTGAAGTCATTTCCGAGTACATCGCCATTGGCGCGGCTCGATGAACTCGGCCGCGATTTGCCGAGCATCCTGGAGGACAAAGATGCGCGAGCGTATTTGCGTTCCCTCGAAATCCCCCGTTGGCCCAGTGATTCCGTCACCGAGGCCGAACTCCCCGAGCTTCGGTTGTATTACGTGCGGCTTGGTTTCATCGCGTCTGGGTACGTGAATCAGATCGGGGCGGCACCGGGGACGCTGTTGCCCAAGAACATCGCCGTGCCGTTGTACCATGCTTGCAAACTTCTCCATCGACCGCCGATTCTGAGTTACGACGGCTACGCCCTCTACAACTGGAAGCGGTTCGACCAGAACAAACCCATCGCGCTGGGCAACATCGACACGTTGCAAAATTTCGTCCATCTCTACGACGAACACTGGTTCATCCTGGTGCATGTCGAGATCGAGGCGATCGCCGCCGAAGTCCTGGCGGCCATCGAGGCCGGAGCGACCGCAATGGACCGCCACGACCGCGCGACTTTAGACAAGGCGCTCGAACGGATCGCCCGATCGGTGAACCAGCAGGTGGCCGTGCTGAAACGCATCCCGGAAAAGATGGATCCGCACGTCTATTATCGCTCGTTCCGCCCGTACATTCGCTTCTTCGAGAACGTGGTTTACGAAGGTGTGGAAACCGACCCGATTAGTTACCGGGGCGAGACGGGGGCCCAAAGCAGTATCATGCCCGCCCTGGTCGCGTTCCTGAAAATTCCGCACGTGGCGTCCGCGCTGACCGATCACCTCATGGACATGCGCAACTTCATGCCGGCCAGCCATCGGGCGTATCTCGATGTGGTTTCACGACTACCGGACCCCAGACCACTGGCGAGTGCCGAGCCATTCAACCAAGCCCTGGAAGCGATCGCTCAATTCCGCGAAGTCCATTTCGGCTGGGCCGACCTCTACATTCACCAGCGAGTTTCCGATCCACGCGGCACAGGCGGCACGCCGTATCGGGCGTGGTTGCAGCAGTTGATTGACGAGACCCGCGGGCACCGAAAGTAGATGTGATTGAAATCAAAAGCATTGTCACGAAATCACGAAAGAATGAAAGCACGAAAAAGCAGGAAGAATGGGAAGTCGCTCTATAAGTTTCGCATTTTTCGTGCTTTCATTCTTTCGTGATTTCGTGATAAGAATTTCCACTAGATCACGCTTCGAAGCGAATCAGCAGATCCCCACCTTCAACTTGCGTACCGGCTCTAGTCAACACTTCCGCGATGCGGCCGGCTCGTTCGGCGTAGAGGGTGGTTTCCATTTTCATGGCTTCCATGGTCAGCAGCTTTTGGCCCACCGCGACGGCTTCACCAACCGCGACGACGACGGCCACGACCGCACCAGGCATCGGGGCCGCGACGTGGAGCGGGTTGCCCGCTTCCGCCTTCGGCTTGCTGCGAACGACCCCCTGCCCCGCCAGCTTCTTGTCGAGAATCAGAACTTCGCGAGGCTGCCCGTTGAGTTCGAAGAACACGAGTCGGCGGCAATCTTCGTGCGGATCGCCGATGGTCAGGAACTTGATGATTAGCGTTTTGCCCGGTTCGATATCAACGCTGGTCTCGTCGCCCGGTTGCATGCCGTAGAAGAATACTTCGGTCGGAAGAATACTGGTGTCGGAGTATTGCCGTTGATGAGCGGCGAAATCGGTGAAAACGCGGGGATAAAGCAGGTACGTGACCGTTTCCTGCTCGTTAACCGGCCGCTGAATTTTCGCTTCGACCTCCTCCTTGGCCTTGGCGAAATTCGCGGGAGCGAGATTCGACCCCGGCCGATCCGTGAAAGCGGAGCGGCCGCGAAGGATCTTCTTCTGCAGCGCGGGCGGGAAGCCGCCCGGCGGCTGGCCGAGTTTGCCTTCGAAGAACTCGACGACCGATTCGGGAAACGCCAGTTCACGCTGGGGATCAAGCACCTGCTCGGCCGAGAGATTGTTGGCGAGCATGAAAAGAGCCATGTCGCCGACGACCTTCGAGGACGGCGTGACTTTCACGATGTCGCCGAAGAGTTGATTGACCGCCGCGTAAGTGCGGCCGACTTCGTGCCAGCGATCGCCGACGCCGAGCGAAATCGCCTGCTGGAAGAGATTCGCGTACTGGCCGCCCGGCATCTCGTGGAGATAGACCTCGGAACTCGACGACTTCTGGCCGGTTTCGAACGGCGCGTACTTCTTGCGGACCTCTTCCCAGTAGTCAGCGGTGGTTTGCAAGTCGTCGAACACCATGCCGGTGTCGCGATCGCTGAAACGCATCGCTTCGACGAAGGCTAGTTTCCGCGCGGCATAGGGCTTCAGCAGGCCGGCCATGTCCTTGATCGCGAGAATGTGCGTGCCGAGTTTTTCGAGATCCTTGGCCAGCTTCACGAAGTATTTGAGCGTATACTTGTCGCGTTTGGGGTCGAGGATGTCGCCCGAATAGCAGATGGCGGCCTCGCAGAGTGAGTCCGTTTGGCGGACGGCATCGATGGCCGGTTTCAGATTCGGCAGCCAGTTCAGGGAATCAAAAATGCGAAACACATCGATGCCCGCCTGGGCCGATTCCTTGACGAACGACTGGACGACGTTATCCGGGTAATTCGTGTAGCCAACGGCATTCGCGGCCCGCAGCAGCATCTGGAACAGAACGTTCGGCACGAGCTTGCGGAGTTGCGAGAGGCGATCCCAGGGCGACTCCTTCAGGAAACGCATCGAAGTATCGAAGGTGGCCCCGCCCCACATTTCAAGCGAAAAGAAATCGGCGTGGACGCGAGCGTAACGCGGGGCGATGGACGTCATGTCGCTGGTGCGCATACGCGTGGCGAAGAGCGACTGATGGGCGTCGCGCATCGTCGTGTCGGTGATGAAGAGTTTCTTCTGCTTGCGCAGCCAGCGGGAGAATTTATCGGGGCCGAGTTCCTTGAGCTTGTCGCGCGTTCCGGGCGGAATCGCGGCTTGCGGAGGCCGGGCCGCGGTGGGAATGACTGGCTTCGTTTTTCGCGGCTCCGCATTCCGCACTTCCGGATGCCCATTGACAATGATTTCGCCGATATAGCTAAGGAGCTTCGACGCCCGGTCGCGGCGGGTGCTGAACTGGAACAGGGCGGGCGTCTCGTCGAGAAACCGAGTGGTGACGCGGCCTTCGAGGAACTCGGGATTGTTGACGAGGTTCAACAGAAAGGGAATGTTCGTCTTTACGCCGCGGATACGGAATTCCTGGAGGCAGCGTTCCATGCGGCGGGCGGCATCGACGAAACGCAGACCGCTGGCGGTCACCTTGACGAGCAACGAATCGTAGAAAGGGGTGATGACCGCGCCCGAGAAAGCCGTGCCCGCATCGAGCCGAATACCGACGCCGCTGGCCGAGCGATAGTGGGCGAGCCGACCGTAATCGGGGACGAAGCCGTTGGCGGGATCCTCGGTGGTCACGCGGGCCTGGATGGCAAAGCCGCGAGCGGTGATCAGCTTCTGGTCGCCGAGACCGATCTCGGGATCGCCAAGCGGGGTGCCCTGGGCGATGAGGATCTGCGACTTGACGATGTCGTAGCCCGTGATCGTTTCCGTCACGGTATGCTCGACCTGGATGCGAGGGTTGACTTCGATGAAGTAGAACTCGCCGGTCTCGGCATCGACGAGAAACTCGACCGTGCCGGCATTGTCGAGACGCACCGATCGGCCGACGGCCAAGGCGGCATCAAGGATCTTCTGGCGGGTTTCTTCTGACAGATTCTGCGAGGGGGCGATCTCGCAGATTTTCTGATGGCGTCGTTGAAGCGAGCAATCGCGCTCGTAGAGATGGACGAGGTTGCCATGCTGATCGCCGATCAACTGAACTTCGATATGCCGGGCACGGCGGACGAGTTTTTCGAGAAAGACGTCCGAGACGCCGAAGGCGGTGCCCGCCTCGCGGCGAGCTTCTTCGAGCGCGGGTTCAAGCTGGTCTTGGGTAAACACGGGCCGCATGCCGCGTCCGCCGCCGCCCATCGCTGCTTTGACCATCACCGGGTAGCCGAGCTTTTTCGCGATTTCGTAGGCTTCGTACTTCTCTTTGACCGGAGCGTCGCTGCCCGAAAGAATCGGCACTTTCGCGATCTGAGCGATCCGCCGGGCGGCCACCTTGTCGCCGAGTTGGTCGAGAATCTCCGGCCGAGGCCCCACGAACGCGATGCCCGCTTCGCCACAGGCCCGCGCAAAGGCGGCACTTTCGGAGAGGAAGCCGTAACCGGGATGGATGGCATCGACGCCAATCGACTTGGCAAGCGTTACGATCCCCTGAATATCGAGATAGGCCCGGATCGGTTCGCCGGGCTTGCCGATCTCATAGGCTTCATCGGCCTTGAAGCGATGGAGCGCGAAGCGGTCTTCATGGGAGTAAATGGCGACAGTGCGCACGCCCAGTTCATGGGCTGAACGGAAGACACGAATCGCGATTTCGCTGCGATTGGCAACGAGCAATTTACGAATCGGTTTGGATACTACAACATCCGGCATATCGGCTCCAAGAGCAGGGAGAGTCGTCGGCTGTCATCTTAGGGTTATGACGTAAAAAACCTAACCCCCCAGCCCTCTTCCCTGGGAGGGAAGGGGGAGCGAGCAGGGTGTTCTCTCCCTTCCCTCTCAGGGAAGGGGGCTGGGGGTTAGGTCTCTGAAACCAAACAAAGCCGGCCCGTTCCGTGGGAACGAGCCGGCTTTGTGGAGACGTCAGTCTCGCAAGATTATTCCTTGGTGCCCTTCGCCCGCAGGGGGACGACAACGGGATCGCCGTTCTCTTCGGTCAAGATCGTGAGTTCACGGCTGATCTCGCCAGTCAGCTGTGGCTTTACGGTCACCTTGAGGATGTGAATCAGCTTGGCTTCGTCGCCCATTCCCGTGATGGAGACAACCTGATCGACGCCCTGCACCGATTTGATTTTGAACGACTTCTCACCGCGGATGAGGATGTTCTGTTCGACATTGTCGCCAATCTTGATGTCGCCAAGATTGAGGGAAACCGGCGTGGCCGTGATTGGCGCTCCCACTTCGACATGGAGAGGAACGCGAACTTTGGCCAGATTCGGGTTGGTCGTTGTGACATAGATATCGGTGAACCACTTACCCACCGGCAAATCGTTTCGAAGCGATGCGGAAATCTCGAATGTCACTTCGGCACCATTTCGCTTCAGCAGCTTGGCCGAGGGTTTGACGTAGTTGCTTTCAGCCTTGACGTCCTTGATGTCCCAGTTCGGATCGCCAACGAGGGTGACTTGCACGGAAGCAGTCGGGGTGCCTCCCCGGCGAACCGTTCCAAAGGCAATTGATTCGGGGAACATCGAGAAGTCGTCCCGGCCGTTCGCCGTGACGACCATGGACACTTCCTCATAACGTGGGGAGGAAAATTGAACGAAGACTGTAACGGACTTCGGCCCCGTGAAACGGCGCGAGTCCATCTGTGCAGTGATGTAAGATGATTCGCCTGGCTTGACGTGCGTGACCGGAGCGGAAGCCGTGACGCAACCGCAAGAGACGCGAACATTGCTGATGACGAGCGTCTCTTTGCCGCTGTTGGTGAAGCGGAAATAATGAACGAGCGTGGGACCCCGCGGCGTCGCGCCAAAGTCGTGAATCCGCTGGTCAAAAAACGATTCAAACCCCGCCTGACTCATCGACGTCAAGCCGAAGAGCGCGAAGAGAACCACATGGTGCCGATACATCGAATCCCCTTCTCCGCTGCGATTCACAGTCGATGAAACCCCGCGATCATCGACTGCTCACTGGTGCACATCTTGCTCAATGGTACGCGTTTTTTTGGGGATGTCAGCGCGAAAACCCAGGTAAAATAGGCGTCTTTTACCATCGCAACCGGTCGTCACCGATAAGATCCGGACGACCGATAGAGTCACGAAACAAGTCCCATTTGATTTTTCAGTTATACTCGAAGCTTTCCGCGAAATGCAATTCCACGATCGCATTTTACGGCGCAATTAGGCGGGCCACAATACGTTCTTCACTCCAATCAAATTCGGATTCCACGCGGAGATTGGACAGAGAAACTGATATCAATTCTCATATTTTCAGCGATGAGCGAGAATCGCGACGATCACGCGGGCCGCGCCGGCTTCCCGTAGAGCTCGCGAGGCCTCGTTCAAGGTCGTTCCCGTGGTCAAAACGTCATCAATCAAGAGAACGGTTTTTCCCTTCAGATCGGCCCCACGTGCAGCCCGGAACGCGCCACGAAGATTCTGGCGGCGTTCGGTGCCGCTTAAACTGGTTTGTTCGGGTGTGGCGAGAACACGCCGTAACCAGCGAGGGCAATGTGCCACCTTCAAACGATCGGCAATCGCTTCCGAAAGGGCTTGGCTCTGGTTGTATCGACGTTTCCAGTACCGACTCCAGTGCAAGGGAATTGGAATGACGACATCGGCCCGCACTTCTCGAAAACGGGCTTCCGCATGTTGTGCCCAAAGCAATCCCAGGCATTCTGCCAGCATTGCTCCTGTGGGCTGCTTCATACTCAACACGACGTCGCGCAACGTCCCCTCGTATTCCCCTAACCTGAATACTCGTTCGAATTGGTATTTTTCATCTCGGCAACGCGGGCATCCCTTGGACAGGTCCATAAATGCACCTACGTTGCTGGCGCATCTCGGGCAGGTCGAATGCGGATCGGCCAACAGGGCCGTGGAACATGTCGTGCAGAAATGGGACGAATCCGGAACCAACGTATGACAGTGAATGCAAATCGAGGGGAACGCGAGTTCCCGAAGGCCGCGGATGATTTCGAGAAGCATGGGCTGCCCCGATCCAAAGATTTCTTTTAGATCCTCGTTACCTTTCGCAAGGCGGCAACCGCTTCCCGTGTCGCTGTGACGATTGCCTGTTCCCAGCTCACATCATCGGGTGAAAAGGGAAACGTGATGCCCCGTGAGCTATTGATGATCGCCCCGAGGCCGTCGGGGCGGAAGGCTCCAGCGACGTCTTGGGCCGATCCCCCTTGGGCTCCGAAACCGGGGACCAAGAACCAGACGTCTGGCAACATTTCGCGAAGCAGTCGCAATTCTTCGGGATGGGTGGCCCCAACGACGGCACCGACGTCGCCCAGCCCGTTCAAGCCCAGGTTTTCGCGGTTCCAGACCCCGACCGCGCTCGCGACATGCTGATAAAGCGGCTGACCTTCGTGAACGAGATTCTGGAATAGCCCGGAGCCGGGATTGCTGGTCCGCACCAGTATGAAAAGCCCACGCTGGCTACGTCGGGCACTCTGAATGAATGGCTCGACCGCGTCGCGGCCGAGGTATGGATTGACCGTCAACGCATCGGCATCCCAAACGTCGAACGACGCTTCCGCATACGCGGTCGCGGTCGAAGCGATATCGCCGCGTTTCGAGTCGAGGATGCTCACAAGATCAAGTTTCCGGGCTTCGCGCAAGATTGCCCACTGGGCGGCGAATCCTTCGGGACCGCACGCCTCGAAGAACGCGCTTTGCGGCTTTACAACGGGCACAAACGGTGCGACCAGATGGAGAACCCGCAGGCCGAATTCCTCGAAGGCCCTCGCTTTTCCTACGAGAGTACCGTCGTCGTGTTTACGACGAATAGCGAGGGGCAGCGACTCCCAGCGTGGGTCGATCCCCACACAGAGCGGATTGCCCTTGGCGAGAACGGCATTCGCTAATCGATTGGAAAATGGCTGCATCGTAGTGAGTATCCGGTCGATCGAAAACCGCCTTGTGGGGCAAGCTGCGAGCTTGCCCGGATTTCGACGAGCAAGCGAGCAGCTTGCTCCACAAAAGGCCCTTTATCTTCGTAGGACGGCCTTCCAAGGCCGTCCATGTTTTTGCGGACGGCCTTGGAAGGCCGTCCTACGAAGATAGAGGGCCTTCAAGCGAATTTCGGGAACAATAGCCGCAGAGATCACTTACGGATTGAAATGAGAATCGGCGCGCTGGAGTAGCTGACCTTCACCACGAAATTGATCGAGACGCTGGCCATCACCGAGATCGGCACGTCCTCGATCGGCGCGGCCGTGGCATCAACCTTCAGGGTGATATGACCCTTGGTGCCTGAACCAAGCAGGGTCTTGCTCTTGCCATCGACCATGGTGACGCCCGGCGGCAAGCTGTTGCCGAAGACGGTGCCGAGATGCCGGAGGGGGATATCGATATTCACCGCCTTGTCGTAATCCTTGTTTCGTACGACATCGACGTCGATCTTCACTTCTTCGCCGGGCTTGAGGACCAACTTTTCGGGTTTGACGTTGATGGCCAGAATGTCGTTCGGCCCGGTGACGGCCACGGTTTGCATACGGACGTCGAACTTGGCACGTCCGCCGCCCGGTGAGTAAATCTCCTCGACGGCGATCACCGGGCGAATCAGAGTTTCACTCTTCCCTTCCCACGTGCTTTCGCCCGTTCCCACGATCTCGACATTGAAGCCTTTCGGCGTCGTGGCGTCACGAGAAGCCGAGACGACGAGCAGCCCCTGCGTCATGCTCGCTGGAATGGTCAACGGGTTGACGGTGACTTCTGGCGGCAGTCCCTTCATTTCGACCTTCACGGGTCCAACAAAACCGTTCGTTCGCACAATTTGAATGAACCACGCCGAGCGGCCGCCTGGCCCAATCATGGCCTTCGAGGGATCGCAGCGAATCGTGAAGTCAGGCCGGGCCCAGTCGGCTTCGAGGAAGTATCCGTAACCGTCGCCGCCCTTGTTGTTCAAGTCGCGTACGCGCACCAAGAATTCACCATCGGCCGAGGGAGTGAAAACGAGAGATGAATCCTTGCCGGTTACATCATCGCTGCTGGCGACAATCGCCCCCTGGGAATTGAGAATGTCGATCATCGAATCGAGTCTCGACGTCAGGCTGGTTCCGTAGCGGCGCGCGAAAATCTCAAAGCGGATCGCCTTGCCTTTCGTTCCCTTGAACGCGAAGTAGTCGAGATCGCGTTTCGTGCCGATTCGCCCATTCACGCCGCAGGGGATGGTGATTCGATTGCCCTGACTGGCAGTATCATTCGGCTCCTGCTCCGTGATGAGAGGAAGAGTCGTCACGATGCAGGCGGAAGGGTTCGTTTTGATGGAGCCGATCGCGAGTTGGACATCATGAATTC
>JAIOQJ010000400.1 GCA_021413475.1 Planctomycetota bacterium
TTTCGTTTAGCCGCTCCTCGTAGGGTTTCCGGAGAGGAGCGCGGCCAGCGTCAAACCAGCGGTACGATATGCTTGTCTACATCGCTCTCCGTGCGCACATCCGGCACGTCGATATGCAAATTCCAGCTTTCGCTTAGTTCCGCGCTTTGGCCGGGAGCGAGCCGGGTCAGCACGCCGACTGTTTCCATTTCCAGCATGTCTTCATTGGTGAAGGTCTGGTAGCTCGTTCCCATGTCGGGGTAGGTGGCCCCTTCCACGTAGCCAATATTCTTGACGAATAAATTTCCCTGATTCAGATACGCCACCCAGCCCATGCGATGGGCCAGGCCGATCTTCGTCGGCCCTTTCTTGGCGTCCTGGCGGAGAAAGATGTACTTGCTCCCAAAGGTCCAGCGGCTATCGGTGAAGTCGAAATAGGGCCATAGGATGAGTTCTTGAGTCGGTGCGAAGTCAGCGGGGGATTTCGCGTTCTTGGGATGGAGCGGATGATTGCGGTGCGGCGGCTGCGGAATGATCTCAATGCCGCCGGGAGCCATCACCGTCGGCGCCCAGGGGGCCAACATGGTTTCGAGCGGGCCGATGTTCGTCACCTTCAACGACACTTCGACGCGCGATCCGGAGGCGGCGAGACCAATCGTCATTTCCTTCTGGATGCCATATTCATCTTCAATCGGCGGCGTAAAGCAGACGGTGCGCGGGCCGATCTGTTCGTGCTTCACCGGGCGATTGTCCGGGAAATAGGTCCGGGTGAGATCCTCGGGCGCGATCCAGAAGCGCAGGCCGCCGCGGATCTGCCATTCTTCTTCACCGGCCTTACCCATGTGCTCGTCGTAATTTTTGAGCACATTGAAGCCACCCGGCTTGCGATAGCAAATGACACGCGGCCCGACATCGAGCGTCACGATGACTTCGACATCGTCATTGCTGATACGCACATTGTTTTCCCAGCCGCGATACTCGACTTTCTCGATCATGCAAATCCCCTGCATACGATGCCCGATCTCGATTTGAAACAGACACGGGGCATTGTGCGCAAGAGCGCGTCGAGAAGCAAGGGTTCGATCCGACGTGATTCCGCACGTCATGTCGAGACGCGGCAATCCGCTATTTGCAAAAATTTGTCAGCGGGCCCTTCGGCACGGTTCTGGCCTCTCGACTAGAACTCGGATTACCGATATCTGGCGATAAGCGAAATTGACGAAACGTCTGGCGCAAACACAAGCGCGGCCGACGCTCGGCCGCGCTTGTGTTGATTCGCTAATCGTTGCCTCTTCTTGAGCAAACGTGTGCTCAGCTCCCGCAGCAAGAAGCGGCGTCCGCCTTCCAGTTCTTCTCGGTATCTTCCGAGTTCTTCTTCAGATGAACATGGCCATCGACGTGATCGACCCAGTCGGCCGGGATGAAATGGTGTTGCCCATCAGGGCTGTCTTTGCGGGTCAGTTTGAGCGTGTTCCCTTCGACGTGATCGACGACGCCGACCTTTTTGCCGCAGGAGGCGATCACATCCATCCGCTCGCGGATGCTGGTGAAGCCCATATCCGTCCCGCCCGCGCAGCCATCGTTGGTCTTGTCGCCCACGGTACAGCCAGCTTTGTCTTTCACGGTGTCCATAAAGTTCTCCTATCAAGAGACAGCCGCTCGGCCCAATGGAAACGATCCCATTGCTGGGCTTACAGAGCCGATGGCGTTCTGAAAGAGAAGTAGATGCAACTGGCGTGCCGTTAGGAAGTCGTTTCAACGTCCCGCCTTGCGCTCTTAGCCATTCCGTGGCGTTAAATCAACCTGCGGCGTTTTTTCTTTCGTCGAGCACTTGCCTGACCTTTCGGGCCAGCCCTAGTGGAGTGAACGGTTTTTGAATGAAGGCGACTTCGGCTTGCAACAGGCCCTGGCGAACCACCGCGTCGTCGGTGTAGCCGCTCATGAACAAGATCTGGATTTGCGGAAAACGTGGACGCAATTTTTCGGCCAACTCCGGCCCGCCGATATTCGGCATGATCACGTCCGTCAGGAGCAAATCAATGGTTTCTTGATGGTTCTGGACGATGCGCAGGGCATCGCTGCCGTTCTCGGCGGATAGGACCTTGTAACCGTACATCTGGAGAATCGTGAATGCCAGCTTGCGCACGCCGTCCTCGTCCTCCACCAGCAGTATCGTCTCCGTACCGTTTAGTTCGAGTTTTCGATTGGAATCGCTCGGGTTGGACAATTGCTCCGTCACGGCCGGGAGATAGATTTTGAACGTCGTCCCGCGGTCGGGTTCGCTGTACACATGGATGCAACCGCCACTCTGCTGGACGATGCCGAAGACCATCGCCAAGCCCAATCCCGTCCCCTTGCCGACATCCTTCGTGGTGTAGAACGGCTCGAAGATGCGTGCCTGAACGTCAGCGGTCATGCCGCGTCCTGTGTCGGTGACTGCCAGCATGACGTGATGCCCCGCTTTGCAATCGAGGTGCGTGGCGGCATAGTCGTCGCTTAGAACAATGTTGGCGGTTTCGATGGTCAAATCACCGCCCCTTGGCATGGCGTCCCGTGCGTTAACGGCCAGGTTCATTAAGACTTGATCCAGTTGCCCGGGATCAACTCGGACGCGGCTAAGCTTTGGATCAAGCACTGTCGTGAACTTGATATCCTCGCCGATCAGGCGGCGCAGCATATTTCCCGTTTCGGCGATCACGGCGTTCAAGTCAAGGACTTTGGGCTCCAGCATCGTTTGACGGCTAAAGGCCAGCAATTGCTGAGTCAATGCCGCCGCCCGTTCGCCCGCCTCGCTGATCGCCTTGACCGGTTCGCGTATTTGGTCGCTCGCCTCGGGCAGGCCGAGCAACAGTTCGCTGTATCCGGAGATGACGGTGAGCAGGTTGTTGAAGTCGTGGGCGACCCCGCCCGCCAGTTTGCCGACCGCTTCCATTTTCTGCGATTGACGGAGTTGCTCTTCGAGTCGCTTGCGATCGGTGATGTTCTTCGCCAATGACATCAAACCCGAGAAATCGCCGTTTTCATCGAACATGGGCGTATTGTGCCACTCGCAGATTATCGTGTTCCCAGTTTTGGTCAGGTTCTCGCACTCGCCATGCGCATCCATATTCCCCGCTTTGATGTATTCAAAGATACTGGCGACCAAAGGTTGCGAATTCGGGGGGACAATGACATCGAAGGGATGCTTGCCAAGAACTTCCACCTCGCTGTAACCGAACAATTGCTCGGCAGCGGGGTTCCATCGGGTATACCGGAATTCGCGGTCGGAAATCAGGTAGCCCAACGGCATGCGTTCGATTTGCAACTGAAGCTGAGCAAGTAGTCGGGCGCGTTCCGCTTCCACGCGTTTACGGTCCGTGATGTTTCGACTGATGCCGATCAAGCCGACAATCTTGCCCGCAGCGTCATGCATGGGAACTTTGATTGTCAGATACCATACCGAAGTCCCGTTCCTATCGATCCAATTTTCTTCCCGGTTCGGAATTGGGCTCCCCGCCATGACATATAGGTCATCCTCGTAGGACGTCTGGGCGATTTCGTGGGGAAACAATTCGAATACGGTCTTCCCCGACATCTGCTCTTCACGCTCAAGGCCAACGAGCGCGACGGCTGCCGGATTGCAAATAACATATCGGCCGCTGGTGTCCTTGGTAAACACCACGTCCGGAAGCGCGTCGACAAAGGTTCGCAAGAGTTTGCGCTCCTGGTCGAGAGAAATGCGTGCGGCGATTTCCCGATTCAAGGCACCGTCCAAGGCCGCCAGCACGGCCCCAATAGCCAACGTGAGCATGAGGTTGACGAGGGCGAAATTCAGTGTCGTTACCAGCCATCCGGAAAAATCAGTGTTCCAGGCGGAAGTCGACATTTCAGGGGCGGCGTAACCCAGCAAGCCCACCACGAACAAGGTTGCCGAACTTAAGAGAGCCGAAAAGAGTCCTGCCCGGAGGCCGAGCAAAAGCGTTGTGATGATCGAAAAACCGAATAGATAAATTTGGCTGATCGATCCCACCCCCATCAATAGTCCGACGCCAAGAAAATAACAGGTCAGACAGAAGGCGGTTGCTCGCCCGCGAAAAGGAATTCGATCGAAGTAGAAAAGGCCGAAAATGATTAACACGGCGACCGTGTCGATAATGACGACACCAACAAGATCTGATTTGCCGGCCATGTAAACGCTGGGGAGGTAAATCAGAAAGCCCAGATATAAACTCACTCTCAAAATGAGCGTGAGCAAACTGGCACGCCAGTTTCCAGGGTCAATCGCCAGGCTGTTAAAGAATCGGCCCCTCATGAACTTATCCCATTCTCGGCAAACTGTTGCGAGTCAACCTAGGCGGAGTGCGTGACTAAATGAAGGAGGGACAACGGCATACTAGCAGACGTGGCGAACCGTTACATCATCCGCGTGACCGCCCATCAAGTTAGGATATGAATCCGCGGAAAGCAAGAAATGCAACTACTCCGCTGGGCTAGGACTCAGTGTGCGCTTTACCATAAAACCTTGTATTCTGCTTACATCACAGGATCATTCCCACCCACATAGGACTAACATGACGGCCAACTTCCCCAAATCGATTCTTCTGATCCCCACCTTGGCTCTTTCCTTCCTAATCGCTTACGGCAATCCACTCCGGGCGCAGAAAGCTCCTGTCGTTCCGGACGACGTCGTCTTCGAGACGGGCATCGAGTACGCCAACCCCGACGATCAGCATCTGCAATTGAACATGGCCCGGCCCAAGAAGGGGGACGGCCCGTTCCCGACGATCGTCTGCATCCACGGCGGCGGCTTCCGGGCCGGGAAGCGAGAAGGTTACGATTCCCTGTGCATTCGCCTGGCGCAGCAGGGATATGTCGCCCTGACCGTTTCGTACCGCCTTGCGCCGAAATACCAGTTCCCGGCGGCGATTCACGACGTCAAGGCGGCCGTGCGTTGGACCCGAGCCAATGCCGCCAAGTACAAGATTGACCCAACGCGGATCGGCGTCACCGGCGGTTCTGCCGGCGGCCACCTGGCCCAGTTCCTCGCCGTGACAGGAGACGTGAAGGAATTCGAAGGCGAGGGCGGCAATGCCGAGCAGTCATCGAAAGTCGCCTGTGTGGTCAACGTCTACGGCCCGAGCGATTTCACCAAGTCGTACGGCAAGAGCGTTGATGCCGCCGAGGTGTTACCTTTGTTCCTGGGCGGCAATCTGGAGACGGCCCGCAAGCAGCACCTTCGCGCCAGCCCGCTTTATTGGGTCACCCCCAATGCCGCGCCGACGCTCTGCATTCACGGCACCGAAGACAAATATGTCGCTCACGAGCAGGCGGTCTGGCTGATCGACAAGTTGAAGGCCGCCGGGGTCGAGGCTGAATTGCTGACCCTCGCAGGGGCCGGACATGGCTTCAAGGGCAAAGATGCCGAGACATCCGAAAAGGCGATGATCGGGTTTTTCGATAAGCGGCTGAAGAAGTGAAAGTTGATTTCTCTTCCAAGCCCCGAGGCGAGGCTTTGCGAGCCTCGGGGATCGTTCTCCATTTTAACTGAAATCATCCCCGAGGCTCGCAAAGCCTCGC
>JAIOQJ010000401.1 GCA_021413475.1 Planctomycetota bacterium
AGCAGCGATGCGGATTCCTGGCCCGTTTCGAACGAGACGATAATCCCCTTTTCGGCTGCCAACTGGCTGACCTTTGCCAGGGTGTCGAGGAACGGCTTGCGGGCCGGGTCGCCCGGTTCGGGGAGGAAGCCGGCGTGAAGCATCAGATCGGTCAGGCCGAGTTCCTTGGTTCGATCGAGGGCCCATTTGTAACGCTCGAGTCGTTCGGGCCGCGTGGCCGGGTCGCCAAAGCCGCCTGATTTCTCGATCGTCTTCGGCGTCGTGTAATCCTCGCCGGGGAAGCCGAGCATCGCACCGCCGAGCGTGAAACCGGCCGCGAGGGCTGCTTTGGGCATGGCGTCGCCTTCGTCCCAGGCTGCGTGATGGGGATCGCCACAAGCGATTTGTACGAGATTGACGCCCAGACGATCCATGAAACCCTTGAGTTCCGGGATCGACTTCACTTGCAGCGACCAGCTACAGACTCCAATCGCAAGCGGTTCAATGGCCATGGTATCCTCGATGGGTGAATACTATTACTCGTTTAGCCGCGAATCGGAGGGTTTCCGGAGATTCGCGCGAGCGGCGCGAATCAGCGAGGGGCCGCGCGAATCTCCGGAAACCCACCGATTCGCGGCTAAACATTTACTCCGCCGGGTAAATCCGAACGCCCAGTGGCCCGAGATCTTTCTTGTCGGACGCCCGCGTCTCGTGGAAGGTGGTCATTTGCTCGGCCTTGAGCTCCGCCACTTCCTTGGGACCGGTCCAGACGACGGCGACGTGATTCTCGTGTGCCTCGATCATCAGCTGAAAAGCGCGTTCCAACGGGAATTTGAAGACCTTCTGGAGGACTTCCACCACGAAATCCATCGAGTGGGCGTCATCGTTCAAAAGGAGGACGTTATATGGTGGAAGCAAACGAGTCCGGTTTTCGACTTCCGGTTCGAGAACGGTGGACGGCAGGGCGGCGACGATTGGCTTCATAATGGTTCCTTCCTGGAGCATCACGTTATTCTATCGACGAAGCGTTCGGCCTACCAGCAAAACAGGATCAAGATATCGAGTGTCGGAAGTTTCCGGTAAGCGTCGGATTTTTCCCCTACGCCAAAAACGATCAATTGAGTATCAACTTGTTACGAAAAAGTTTTATCCATTTACCATTCAACATGTTGCGTCGAATTTCATGCGGAATCCCACGGGTGGTATCCCATTCGCTATTAGGGAGTCGTCACCCAGTCTCCGAGGCACAAGTGACGAACAGGTGTTCTCCCCCCTGACCGCTTGGCACCAACCGACGACGATCCCGACCAGACTGCCCAACTGGAAGGGATCGCTTTTTTGCGCCACAAACGGACGCGATAAAGAAACGACTGGCGAGCCAGGTTGCGTAAGCTCCTGGAGGTTTTCAAAAGCTACTCCAGGCGCTTCGCGACCTGGTTCACCGGTGGCTCACCCCTCGTGATGCAGTCGATCGTTCCAGAGGCGAATCACCGGATCGTGGGGCGGGTGTTCGTACCCTAAGATGCTCACGCTCGCCGTGCCCAGGTAAAGCGATTGCCCTAGAGAAAGATCGAATCCCAGAAAGCGGGCTGCCAGCACGCGCAAGACATGCCCGTGTGCAAACAAAAGCACGTTACCTTCCATCTTGGCTATGCGTTTGAGCAGGCCATCGATTCGTGCCGTGATGTCCGCGACGCTTTCGCCGCCGGGGCAACCATCGTGGAAGACATGCCACTTGGGGTGCGTCTTGTGTATTTCGACGGAGAGCATCCCCTCGAAGTGGCCGTAATCCCATTCTTGAAGATCGGGTTCCACTTCCAGAACACTCGCGAAGCCGGCCAACTCGGCCGTCTTGCGGGCACGCTGCAAAGGACTCGTGAGTACGCGATCGAAGGTGATCCCCTTCAGGCGTTTGCCGAGGTTTCGTGCTTCATGCTCCCCTTTCGTGGTCAACGCGATGTCCGTCCGACCCGTGTGCTTCAAGGCCAGGGCCCATTCGGTTTCACCGTGGCGGGCGCGATAGATGGCTTTCGGGGGCATTAGGGGGTTCCAGTATATTGAGGTTCAACGAGCGGGGTTGCGTAAGCGCCCCGTGTTTGCCACTACGAATTGGGGTTCCACGAGCGGGGTTGGGTAAGTGCCCCGTGTTTGCAACCACGAATGCACGGGGCGCTTACGCAATCCCGCTCGTGGATTATGGCACCAAGACAATCTTCCCCGTCAGCGTCCCAGCCTTCTTCAGCGTGTTCTCTTCCTGAAGTTGATGTGCGGCGGCGGCTTCGCTGAATCGCATCTTTTTGCCGATCAGGGCACGGAGTTTCTTTTCGCTCATCCAGCGGTTCATGTCCTCGGCACAGCGGCGTTGCTCGTCGGTCGTCATGTTGAACATGGCGAAACCGACAAGAGTCAATCCCTTGACGTAGAACGGCCCGTTGGGGAACACGGGCCGAGCACCGCGGCCGGCCATGACGATGATGCGGCCGCGTCGGGCCATCGCATCAATTGTCTTATCTAGATCGCTCGGTGGCTGGGTTTCGTACCAGATATTCACGCCGTTACCTTGCGAATTTTCTTTCACCTTGGCGATGACATCCTCGCTCTTATAGTTGATGACCAACTCGGCACCGAGATCACGAGCGACGGCCGCCTTCTCGGCAGAGCCGACGGTGGTGATCGCGTGAGCTCCAATCGCGCGGGCCATTTGAACGACCATCGCCCCGACGCCGCCAGTGCCGCCGTTGACGAAGACCGTCTCCCCCGATTTGAGCCCGGCACACTGGAAAAGCCCGAGGTGGGCGGTGATGCCGACGAGAGCCAGGGCGGCCGCGTCTTCATCGGCCACGTTCGCGGGAGTCGGATAGAGGAAATCCTCGTGAACGCAGCCATATTCGGCGAAGGTCCCTTGGCGGCCGAGCAACCCCTGGTTCGAACCCCAGACGCGGTCGCCGACTTTGAATCGCTTGGTATCGGGGCCAACGGCATCCACGGTTCCCGCGAGATCGCAGCCAGGAATAAACGGCTTGGGCAGGTTCATGGCAACCATGCCCGCGCGAATGTACGTGTCGATCGGGTTGAGCGAGGCCGCACCGATCTTGACGCGCACCTCCCCAGACTTGGGTTCGGGGATCGGCAGGTCGCCGTACTGGATGACCTCCGGGCCACCGGTGGATTCGAAAAAAGCGGCTTTCATGGTTTTCATGGTCGAGTCTCGATGGGATCGTTTCCTCCCAGAATAAGGAACTTCCGTCGCGTTCGCAACATGCTGGAGGGTGGGAGTTCTTTGTTTCTGGTCGCGGCGCGGGTAAAATGTGTAGGACAGGCTTTCCAGCCTGTCAGCGCATGGGAGGTGCTAGCGATGACCGATTCTGCCACGCTCATCGAATATGGAATGCCCATCAATGCCGATTCGATGGTTACGCCGCCTGACGTGACCGAACTGGAACTCGAAGCGGGCCACCCGGGGCAGGGGGATGCCGAGTACCTTCAACGGCGGAAGGAATTGTTCGCTCTCTGCCGGAAGCACCGGTTGGAGAAACTGGGCCCGCCGCTCGTGAATTACACGGACGAAGAGACGCGAATCTGGCGTGAGGTCAGCCCGAAGCTCGATGAACTTCACCTCAAATACGCGAGCCAGATCTATCTCAAGGCGAAACGCGACCTGGCGATCACTCGCGAAGTGATTCCACAACTTCGCTGTCTAAGCGACCGCGTGAAGCGGGAAACGAACATGCATCTGGTCCCCGCCGAGGGGGCGTTGCCGTATCGCACGTTCTACGAGTACATCGCCGAGCGCGGCTTCCCAGTTACACAATTCATCCGGCATGGCTCGCACCCCGAGTTCACGCCGGAACCGGACATGATTCACGATTGTCTGGGCCATGTCCCGCCGCTCATGAACCAGGACTACGCGGAGTTGCTGACGCTAATCGGCAAGGCGGCCTCGTCGACGCCTCATGGCGATCATGTGCTCGCTCTCAAGCGTTTCAGCTGGTTCAGTATCGAATTTGGGTTGATCCTGGAAGCAGGCGAGACGCGAGTCTTCGGGGCGGGCATTTTGTCCTCGACGGGCGAAATTCCGTTCTCGCTTTTTTCAGACGATGTGGTTCGGCGGCCATTTGTGACGAATAAGGTCATCGAGACGGATTATGATCCGTCGCGGATGCAGGATCATCTGTTCGTCGCGCCGTCGCTACAGTTTTTGCGGGCGGAGTTGGAGGAATTGGTGCGGCGTTTGGGGATCACGGTACTGCGTTAACCCGACGCGCTAGCGAGGAATCCGAATCATGACCAAAGACGCCATCAACATCCGCCGCATCGACCATGTCCGCTTCATCGTCGGCAATGCCCGGCAGTCGGCGTATTTCTACCGGAACGCGTTCGGCTTCGACGTCGTCGCCTACGCGGGTCTCGAAACCAAGATCAAGCACGAGGCCGGTTACGTTTTGCGGCAGGGCGAGATCACCTTCGTTTTGATGTCGCCATTGCGGTCGGAGCATCCGGATTATGAGCGGCTGACCAAGCACGGCGACGGCGTGATCGACATCGCCCTTGAAGTCGAGAACGTCGAAACCGCCTATGCCGAAGCGACGAAACGCGGGGCCACCGGTTTGTCGCCGCCGACGTTGCTTGAGGACGAGCACGGCGTCTACGAATACGCGGCCATCAAAACCTACGGGGACACGCAGCATTCGTTCGTGAATCGCGACCGCTATCGCGGCGTCTTTTCGCCCGGTTTCAAACCGCTCGATCCGGGTCGCTATAGTGCTTCGACTGCTCGTCCCGCGGGCTTGCTGACCATCGATCACATCGTCGGCAACGTCGAAGAGGGGAGGATGAACGACTGGGTCAAGTTTTATCAGAACGTGCTCGGCTTCACACAACTCGTCTCGTTCGACGACAAGGATATTTCAACGGAGTACTCGGCCCTGATGTCCAAAGTCGTGCAGGGAGGCCGGGGACGCGTGAAGTTTCCGATCAACGAACCCGCCAAGGCCCGCCGGCGTTCGCAGATCGAGGAGTACATCGACTTCTACGGCGGGCCGGGGGTCCAACACATCGCGATGACGACCAACAGCATCGTCAAAACGGTCAGGGCATTGCGGCACAACGATGTCAGTTTCCTCCGCGTGCCCGCTTCCTATTACGATTTACTCCCCGAACGCATCGGCCCCATTCACGAAGACATGAACGAACTGGCCGAACTCGGTATCTTGGTGGATAAGGACGACGAAGGCTACATGCTGCAAATCTTCACGAAGCCCGTGCAAGACCGGCCGACGCTCTTTTTTGAGATCATCGAGCGACAAGGTTCACGCAGTTTCGGCAAAGGGAACTTCAAGGCGTTGTTCGAAGCGATAGAACGAGAACAGGATCGACGGGGGACTTTATGATGTGTACGCGGCGGAAGTCGATCCGCGATTGTTTTGGATTTAGCCCCGGATGGGGCGACGGAATGTAGCCCCGGTCGAGGCTTTGCGAGGCCGGGGTTTCCGAATCAGGGTTCAATCGCTGCAACCCAGGGTTCGCAAAGCCTCACCCTGGGCTACAATCCGTCGCCCCATCCGGGGCTAAAAGCCAGCGTTTAGCTGTCTTGGAAAGTAACCACACGTGATTCCATGAAACCCATCCCCCCGGTCGCATCGCTCCGCGATTTTTACGCCTTCGAGCAACACGTCGAGACGTGCCGGAAGCATCGCGGGTTGGAGATGTTGCCGCAGTGGTATCAGGTACCCGTCTTCTATTTCTCGAATCCGGTTTGCATCATCGGCGACGGCGATCCGGTCTCGGCCCCGCAGGGGAGCATGGCTCTCGATTACGAACTGGAACTCGCCTGCGTGATCGGCAAAGTTTCGTCGAATCTCCCGGCCGATGATGCCGCAATGGACGCCGTTGCCGGCTTCACCATCATGAACGATTGGAGCGCCCGCGATCTCCAGCGTGCTGAGATGGCCATCGGCCTGGGGCCGAGCAAGAGCAAGGACTTCGCCACGTCGCTTGGGCCGGTGTTGATCCCCTTTGATGCCTTGAGTGATCGCTACCACGAGGGACGATTGACGCTGGAGATGACCGCGAGCGTCAACGGCAAAGAGTATTCGCGCGGCAATGCGTCGAGCATGTACTGGACCTGGCCGCAACTCCTCGCTCACGCGAGCCGAGACACGGAATTACGGCCCGGCGACGTTCTCGGTTCGGGCACGGTCGGCACGGGTTGCATCCTCGAATTGACCCCCGAGGCCGTCGGCGGTTGGTTGCAACCGAAGGATGTCGTGGAGTTGACGATCGAACGGATCGGGACGTTGCGGAATACGGTCGTTTCGCGAGGCCCACGTTAATTTCGAAAAACGCCGGTGTCGACAGACCTCTGGTCTGTCGTTCATTTCGACAGACCAGAGGTCTGTCGCCACGTTGGTCTCACAAAGGAGTCGCGTCATGCCCTACTACCGCCAACTCGGCTCGATTCCGCGAAAACGGCATATCGCTCACCGCACGACGCCCGGCTTCAAAGGTGAGGGGCTCTTCTACGAAGAAGTGGTCACGACCCAGGGCTTCGGCCGCTCGTACAGCATCGTCTATCATCTACGTCCGCCGACTCGTGTCAAGAGAATCGAACCCGCCGGAAGCGTGAAGATCGACGTTGTGCCGCAGGAAGTGCTTCGGCACATACACGTCAAAACGTACCAAATCGAGTTCGACTCGGCCGAGCGCGACATGCTCGTCATCGAAGCGCCCGGCAATGTCGATTTTCCGAAACGGTATCTAAATCCAGACGGCCAGCTTCGGCTCGGGGCTCCGTATTCGGAACGCGATCTGCACGGCCCGCGCGAGACGCTCATCATCGATCGCGAAGAGGATACGCCGATCTTGATTAAGGATGGCGAACGCTTCTCGCGCTACGTACTGGCCCAGCATCCTTTCGACGTCGTCGGCTGGGATGGGCAAGTCTATCCGTTCACCTTCAATGCAGACGATTTCGAGCCGATCACGGGAACAATACACCAGCCACCGCCGATCCATCAGACGTTTGAAACGAACGGCTTCGTCGTTTGCACCTTCGCCCCGCGGATGCTCGACACTCATCCGGACGCGATCAAGGTGCCGTATTCGCACTCGAACGTGGAGTCGGACGAGGTTCTCTACTATGTCCGTGGCAAGTTTGGCAGCCGTCGCGGCATCGAAGAGGCGTCGTTCACTTTGCACCCGCGTGGCATCCCGCACGGGCCGCACCCGGGCACAATCGTCGCCAGCCGCGATATGAAATGGACCGATGAACTGGCCGTGATGGTCGATACTTTTCGGCCGCTTCAGATCACGCGCAAGGCCCTGGAAATGGATGATCCGAAATACCCCATGAGTTGGCTGGAGTAACCGTGCAGATCGATGTCTCGTCGGCAAACGTGGTCGATGTCTATCAAGCCCTGGTCGGCGTCGTCACACCGCGGCCGATCGCCTGGGTGACGACCATCGATCGCGAAGGGCGGGTGAACTTGGCCCCTTTCAGTTTCTTCAATGCTTTCGGCGCGAATCCGCCGGTGGTGGTGTTCTCGCCGACGTTGCGGCGCGACGGCACCAAAAAAGACACGCTGCTGAATATCGAGGAGACTCGTGAATTCGTGGTGAACGCGGCCGTGGCATCGCTCGCGGAACAAGTGAATCAATCCTCCGCGGAGTTGCCGCCGGGTGAGAGCGAGATCGCACTGACGGGGTTGCACACGGTGTCCTCGATCAAGGTGAAGCCGCCGCGTGTACAAGAATCGCCGGTAAATTTTGAATGCAAGCTGATGCAGATCATCCCGGTGGGCAACGGCCCGATCTCCGGGAACCTGGTCATCGGCGAAGTGGTGATGATCCATATCGACGATGCAGTGCTCGACGGCAAGGGGCGTGCTGACCCGCGGAAACTCCAGACCATCGCGCGGTTGGGCGGCGATTTCTGGTGCCGGACGTCAGATCTGTTTGAGCAAAAACGTCCCTGAGAGGTGTTTACACTTCCTCAAACTTCGCCGTGAAGTGTCGCAGCACTTGTGGTGCGTCGGTGATGCGGAGCCCCCTGATCTTTTCACGCTGCTGAAACACTTCCGCCACCGTCTCGATCACATAGTCAATATGGCTCTGCGTGTATACTCGCCGTGGAATGGCGAGGCGCACGAGTTGCATGGAGGGATGAACCGTTTGACCGGTCGCGGGGTCGGTGCGGCCGAACATGACGCTGCCGATCTCCACGGCCCGGATGCCGCCGTGCCGATAGAAGGCCCCTAGAAGTGCTTGCCCGGGAAACTGATCCGGCGGCAGGTGCGGGCAAAACGCTGACGCATCAATGTAGATCGCATGGCCGCCGGGCGGCTCGATAATCTGCACCCCCGCTTTGAGCAGGCCTTCGCCGAGATACGCGACGCTACGGATGCGGTAGTTCAGGTAATCTTCTTCCAGCACTTCCTGAAAACCCTGCGCCATCGCTTCGAGGTCGCGGCCGGCGAGTCCACCGTAAGTTACAAACCCTTCCGTAAGAATGAGCAGATTATTGGCTCGTTCGGCGAGAACGTCGTCGCGCATCAAGAGCACGCCGCCGATGTTGACGAGGCCATCCTTTTTGGCGCTGATGGTTGCTCCATCTACCATCGAGAACATTTCGCGCACGATCTCACGGATCGATTGATCCTGTCGTCCGGGTTCGCGCTGCTTGATGAACCAGGCGTTCTCGGCGAAGCGGCAGGCATCGAGGAAAAGGGGGATGTGGTGCTGATCGCAGATGCGGCGGATCTCACGGATATTCGCGAGGCTGACCGGCTGGCCGCCGCCGCTATTGTTGGTGACCGTGATCATGCAGAGCGGGATTTGCTTGGCCCCCACCTCCGCGATCAAACCGCGCAGCTTGTGTGGATCGAGGTTTCCTTTGAAGGGATGGTGAACCCGCGGCATACCGCCTTCGTCGATCACCAGATCGACGGCGATGGCCCCGGAGTGTTCGATATTGGCACGGGTCGTGTCGAAGTGGTTGTTGTTCGGCACGTATTTGCCAGGCCCGCCGACGAGTTCAAAAAGGATGCGTTCGCTGGCCCGTCCTTGGTGCGTGGGCAAAATGTGCGGCATGCCGGTGATGTCGCGGAGGGATTTCTCGAATCGGAACCAGCTTCTGGCGCCGGCGTACGATTCGTCGCCGCGCATTATTCCCGCCCACTGCTCGCTGCTCATGGCTGAGGTGCCGCTATCGGTCAACAAATCGATGAGGACATCCTCTGCCGGGATCTGGAAAGGGTTGAAATGAGCTTTCCGCAGAATGGCGTCACGCTCGGCCGGGGTGGTGAGCTTGAGCGGTTCGACCATCTTAATGCGGAACGGTTCGATGATTGTCTTCATGTCGAACACCTCCACTGATATGTTATCCAGGCAAGATACCATGACTTGGCGATATGGAGAAAGACCGATGCTCCGACCAGTGACTCCAGGCGACACGCCGGCCTTATTGCTGTTGACCGACGGCACGGGCGTTTTCAAGCCCATCGAAATCGAAACGTTGCGAGGCGTGCTCGACGACTACCATGCGACGAATCACGAAGAAGGCCATCGGGCTTTTCTGGTCGAAGAAGCGGGGAAGATTCTCGGCTACGTCTATTATGCACCGGAAGAGATGACCGACCGAACCTGGTGCGTCTGGTGGATCGCCGTGGATG
>JAIOQJ010000037.1 GCA_021413475.1 Planctomycetota bacterium
CATCGAAAAGGCCATCAAGGATGCCGATGCCGTCATCCGACAGTATCCCAAGTCCGCGAAGGCTCATAATGCCCGCGGCAATTATTTAGTTTCGGCTTCTCGCTGGGATGAAGCGATTCGCTCATTCGATGAAGCGATCGCGCTCCAACCCACGGATTCCATTTCGTTCGCCAATCGGGGAAATTGTTACCTTCGCAAATTAAAGCACGATCTGGCGGAGAAAGATGCGAACGAATCAATCCGTCTCGACCCGAAGCAATATCTCGCGCACAACCTGCTCGGAAATATTAATTTTGGTCTGGGACGTTACGCGCAGGCAATCCCATCCTTCACGAAGGCACTCGAGATCACCCCTCGTGACGCCATGCTGTATTGCAATCGTGCCAGTTGCCACCATCAACTGGGTAAAAACGACGAGGCGATGGCCGACGTTGAAGCCGCACTCCAAATTGATCCCGCCTGCGCCCATGCCTTCAAGGTCCGTGGGAGCATCCGCGAAGTACGATTCCAGTACAAGGATGCCATCGCGGATTACAACAAGGCCATCGAACTGAATGGTATCTATGCCGAATACTGGCGTGATCGCGGTCGCTGCCTGAATTATCTCGGCGAATACGACAAGGCCTTGCTCGATCTCACCAAGGCCATCGAGCTCGAGCCATCGAGCGACTATGCCCATCGGCTGCGCGGCGACTCGTATGCCTATCGAAAAGACTATGCCCGCGCCGTCGAAAACTACACGAAAGCCATCGAACTGAATGCGAACGATTCCGTCACCTTCGAAGCCCGCGGCGGATGCCAGTTCGAACTCGGCAAAACCGATCAGGCCATCAAGGACTACGAGGAGGCGATTCGGCTCAATCCGTCAAACGCCTCCGCGTGGAATCGTCGGGCCGTCTACATGATGGTGACCAAGAAGGATTTGCCGCAGGCCTTGAAAGACTACACGAAGGCGATCGAATTCGATCCGAATACGCCGTTGTATTGGAATAATCGAGCGTTGGCTCATGATGAGCTTGGCAACAAGGAATTGGCCGCGGCCGACCGGGCCAAGGCGAAGCTTTTGGGCGGGAAGTAATGCAAGGGAAAGCCGCTTGCGGCTTAGCGCATACGCTAAGCCGCAAGCGGCTACCCCCAAACGTGCAACCGTTCCTTCAATGGCGACGGAACAAAATCACGGACGGCCAGTCGAGTTTCATCGATCTCATATCGCGAACTAACGTGGCCGACGATGACTTTATCGTTGTGGAATTTTTCCGCCCGATCGATGAAGTCGTCGATGTGCATGTGCCCATATGAGTGGATCTTCTCGCGCGGATGCTTGGGCCGTACGAAACTCATTTCGGTAATAAGCACCTTGGCTTCGAAAAAATCGGGGTTTTCGTCGAGCCCGACCGGGCTCGTATCGCCCGTGTAGGCGAGCAACGGCGTTCTGAACTCCTCGGTGATGGCCACCCCCGATTGCCGCAAATCGCGGATTGCTGAACCCGGCAGGCCCTGGTATTCCTCCTTCAGTTTGTGCCGGACTTCCCACACGATGTAACCGAGAGCCGGCACCGGATGCCGCATCGCGTACGCTTTGACGATATGGTCCCGCGAGATGCTCACCTCATCGCCGGCAATCATTCCCTTTAGTGTGCAACTCTGCGGCCCCCGATCGAGGCGTTCCCAGATGTCCAAAAGTTCGCGAACGTCGTCTACCAGCTCTTCCGGCAAATGGATGGTTGTCGGGATCGGAAATTCCATGATCGACCGCCGCGAGACGAGCACCGGCAAGGCTGCCAGGTGATCGAGGTGCGCGTGCGTGATGAACCAATTCGGCGTGTCCAGAAAATGCCACGGCATGGCCCCAACATCGAAGCCGACATTCCATTCCGGCACGCGCCAGACGCTCTGCACCATTGCGCGGGAGTAGCCTTCGATCGTCATGCCAGGCAGCGCGAGCGACTGAAAATGGACATTGTCGATCATCGACGCTCCCTGAAGAAAAAATCGGAAATCAATTTATGTTCGAATTCGATCGTTCCCGCGCGGCCCGAAAGAATCTTGTCGCGCACCGTGGATGATCCTATCACAGTTTAGTCTCGATAGGTTCTTCCCGTTCACACGGGGAGACGAAAAGGGAAGACGGTGAGAATCCGTCGCGGGGCCGCCGCTGTAATCGGCCAGAACCCCGGACCAACAAGCCACTGCGGAAACGCGGGAAGGCGGTCCGAGTTCGTTACGAGCCGTAAGCCAGAAGACCTGCCTGTCGATTCGCGTTCGATGCTTCGGTACCAAGCATCCGAGCCGGCACGGATATGGTCGCGCGCGCGACTCCCTTGCCGCCTTGGACCGGAGCACCTCTGCCCGGACCGGCAGGAAGGCATATTCCGTGTTTCATTCCCGTTCAGCGGCGTCTCGCCGCGCCTTTACCCTCATTGAGTTACTGGTCGTCATCGCCATCATCGCGGTGCTGATTGGCTTGCTGCTGCCGGCCATTCAAAAAGTGCGGACCGCCGCACAGCGGATCAAAGGGGCAAGCAATCTACGCCAACTCGGCATCGCCGTTCTGAATTACGAATGCGCACTCGGCACCCTACCGCCCCACACCGATTCTTCCGTGTCATGGCCGAACGGCCGCAACTGGTTCGGATCCACCGTCAGCAACACGGCGAGCCCTTGGAACGTCCTCACGACCGACCCGACCAACGGGATTCTGACGAGCTACTACGAGAACAGCACCAGCGTGAACCTCTGCCCAATGTTCAACGCGTATCCCATCTCCAAGGTGTACAACGGCCTTACGGCGGGTTATGCCTATAATCGGCATCTCTCGAACGAACCACCCTATCCCGAACCGTATTCGGGCCGAAAGATCCTCGAGTTTCCCACCAGTCATGTATTCATGTTTAGCGAAGTGACGCTGTTGAAATCAGGCGGCACTCTCCAGGAACCCCTGGGCGGCTATTTTGGTTCGCCCAATTTGGGAACCAAGGCCATCACCGGATCCGGCATCACTGCCACCCAATTCCGTTTCGACGGGATCTCCAACGTCTCCTTCGTTGACGGGCATGTGGAAACTCGTCGTCCGGAAGTTGTCACGAATGCCGCTCTCACCAGCGCCCCCTGGACCACCACGTGGCCGGACGCTCAGAACAAGTACAAGCTCGGATTTCTGTCGGCGAGTAATTTGCCGTATACGGGTACGGAGTGAAATCTCTTTAATGGACCGCCGCGCGAGCAAGGGGATGGATTCCCGTGCTCGCGCGGCGGGCTAGCTTTCCAATACCCGTCGCCATCGGCTCGGCACGCCTAGAAATGTCGCCATGTATGTCTCTTCTAACGGAAGAGGCACGTAGCGATCAGACGTGAGCAACAGCGGCATCTCGGTCAGAATGTCGCCTACTGCCAACGGCTGGATATAGGCGGTTTTCTTGAGCCCCGCGTCGTACGCAACCATGGTGAGAGGCTTGTTCGGCGGCGGAACGTAGGTCCCGCCAAGTTTTTCCCAAATGGCCCCATGAATGCCGCGTGGATCGCGCACACTCGGTGGAAATGGATCGATCAGCGATAGGTGGCAATTCTGTCTGAGTGCGTCCATTGCCTTTTCCACGAATGTGCGAAACGCGAATTCGCTGGATTTGTTGCCCGGGGAAAGAAGTTCGATCAGAGCGACCACTCGATCATTGCTGGCATGGCGAATGGCGATCTGCTTGGCGTTCTCTGCGTATAGATCGACTTCGATTGATTCCGTCATCAACACAAGCGGCGGTGCCACGGCGACGGCCAACCCGCCGTCGCTTCTTCTATCTGCGCATAGTGATCTTCAGGTAGTAACTCACGATTCAACTGGCTCGTGAGTTTAGCCAACCAACAGCAATGAAAGTCGTGATAGGTTCCCGCCTGCACGCGCGTCCAATCGTGCATCGGCATGACGACACCTCCAGGTTAATCATCTTCAGCATCGGGTTCCGGCATCACGCCGGTTTCCACGGCAATGCGCATTTCTTCAGGACTGGCCTCCCAAGTGCTCATATATGTCGGTTCTAATGGCACCATGATATGCATACCCTGCGCTAGAAAGAGCGGCATGGCAGGTAGCTGATCTCCCACGGCGATCGGTTCCACGTAGGCGATTCTCTCGTTCCCCATTGCGTAGGAGGCCAAAATTCGGTCTTTCCCCGGTGGAAACTGAAACTCCTCTTCGTGGATCTCATCCCAGATCATTTTGTGAATGCCAAACGGATCACGCGGTGACGGCGGGAAGAGATCGATCAGGAGTAAATGAATACCCTGACGCATGAAGACGATCGTCTTCTCAACAAAGTCGCGCATCGCGGCCCGACTATCCTTGTTCCCAGGCGAGAGAATTTCGATGACCGCGACAATCCGCCCAAGGTGATGCTTCACGACAATGCGATTGGATCGGTCGGCGTAGATTTCTTTCGTGGTCTTGCGAATGATGCTCGTGGATGGAGGATCCAGGGTCAGCAGACCGCCGCCATCGGCTGGGCCGGATTTTCGTTTGCCCCTTCGCGATTCCACGGTCAGCACGTCTCCCTCTTTGGGGCTGGCGCGCTGTTCCACCATCGCCGATAGCCCCTTCGGTAGAGTTCCGCGATTGAGTGAACGAGCGATCTCAATCGACCAATCTTGGTGAAAGTGGTGGAAAATTCCCGAAGGAATTCGACCCCAGTCATGAATCGGCATAAAGCACCTCAGCCGAAATTATACACGATCCTCGGCCCAAAACGAATGCCCCTACCGCGCCCACAACCGCCGATCCAAACTCCGATACCCGATCGCCTCGCTGAGATGCCCTTCACCAATATCGCCGGCCCCTTCCAGGTCCGCGATCGTGCGGGCCATGCGTAGAATTCGATCGTGGGCCCGTGCGGAGAGGCCCAGATCTTCCATCGCCGATTGCAGCATTTTTTGCGACGATGCGTCGAGTATGCAGTGTTTGCGAATCAGCCGCGGGCCGATGCGGGAATTGACGAGAAATCCCGTTTTGGCGAAGCGTTCCGCCTGGATCGCCCGTGCTTTAAAGACCGCTTCCCGCATCTCCTGGCTGCTCGTGCCGTCTTGCCGGGCGGAAAGTTCCTGGAATGGAACCGATGGGACTTCGATGTGAAGATCGATCCGATCGAGCAAAGGCCCGCTGATACGGCCCATGTACTTCTCGATCTGCATCGGCGAACATTTACAGGCGTGCTTGGGGTCGCCCATATATCCACATGGGCACGGATTCATGCTCGCCACCAAGATGAAACTGGCTGGAAACGTGGTTGAATTGGTCGCGCGCGAAATGGTGACTCGCCCCTCTTCGAGGGGTTGACGCAGCACTTCGAGACTACGGCGATTAAACTCCGGAAGCTCGTCGAGAAACAAGACGCCATGATGGGCGAGAGAAATCTCGCCGGGCATCGGAATGCTGCCGCCGCCGACCATGCCGGCGTCGGAAATGGTGTGATGCGGCGAACGAAACGGCCGAATCGTGAGTAGCGACTCCCCGGCCGCGAGCCTACCGATGGCACTGTAGATGCGTGTCGTTTCCAGACTTTCGTTGGGCGTAAGCGGCGGCAAAATCGTCGGCAAGCGACGGGCGAGCATGGTCTTGCCGGTTCCAGGGGAACCGATGAAAAGGACGTTGTGCCCTCCAGCGGCCGCGACTACGAGGGCCCGCTTGGCGAACTCTTGCCCGCGCACATCCGAAAAATCGACGTCGTAGCGGTTGAGGCGTGTCGTCACCTCTTCAATGCCGCTCGGGATCGGCTCTAACGGCAACTGGCCCGAAAGCACGCCGACGGCATCGCTCAGGGTGCCCACACCGTAGACGGCGATTTCCTCGACGACAGCGGCCTCACGGGCGTTTTCGACGGGGACCAGCAACCGCTTATGGCCGCGTTCACGGGCGGTCATCGCCATCGAGAGGACACCCTTGACCGGTCGAACCGCGCCATCGAGCGCAAGTTCACCAACAAGGGCGGCATTCTGCACCTGTTCCGGCCGCATTTGTCGAGAAGCGATGAGCATGCCCACGGCAATTGGCAGGTCGAACGCCCCGGCATCCTTCCGCAAGTCGGCCGGGGCGAGATTGATGATCGTTCGCCCATCGGGAAGGCTGTAGTCGAGATTCAGTAACGACCGTTCAATGCGATGGACGCTTTCGCGGACGGCCATCTCGGGTAGTCCGACCAGAATCGTCTTTGGAACCTTGGCGTTCTCGTTGTCCACCTCGACCTCGACATGAACGGCGTCGATGCCGACGAGAGCGAAGGTGTTGAGTTTGGCTAACACGGGCGACGGCCCTTGCGGAAGGAAAACGGGCGAGCATGCGAATTGGTGTACAGGATATCAGAGAAGGCCTGCGGTTGCGATCAAAAAAGACGAACGCTCACAAACCACCAGATTCATTTAGGGAAGCCAAAAATCGCTAGCATATTCACACGACCACGTGACACCCCGCGGCCAAACAAATGAAGTGCCGATGATAACAGACCCCATCTTTTATCGGCTCTTCACTTCCAGTCCGGAGACATTCTTTCTGTTGCTTGGGATGTCCGTCGATGCCGCGCGCGACATGGCGGCACGCTACCAATACGAGGCGTTGGAATTCAAGGAAACGTCCCATCGGCTGGACGGTGTCTTTCAGCCGAAGGAATCCTGACTGCCTCTGTATTTCCTGGAGGTGCAATTCTATCATTTGCAGAGTGTTTTCGCGGACTTGCTCGTGAAGGCTTACACCTATTTGAAACGGCACGACCCGACCCAATCGTTTCGCGGCGTCGTGCTCTTCGCCGAGCGTGCCTTGGAGCCAGTAGAATTGACGCCCTATCGGCCTCTTCTCGATGCCGGGGTAATCCAGCGATTCTACCTGGACGAAATGCCCGAACTAGCCGACGCCCCATTGGGCGTGTCGATCCTGTACCTGATTCGCCAATCAGAAAGCGAAGCGCCCGACACGGCACGTGAGCTAATCGCCCGCGCGAACCTGATGAATTGATTGAAACAATCATCCTCTGCAGGCTTCCCCGTTTGACCAGGGAGGAGATCCAAGCCATGTTGAAAATTCACGATATTCGCGAGAGCCGGGTCTATCAAGAGGCCATGCAAGAGGGCGTCGAAAAAGAACGTGCTCGGCTAATCCGGTCCATTCCAAAATGGGCTGCTTTGAAGATAACACCAGCACAAATTGCCGAGAATCTCGACCTGGACCTTGATCTGGTGCTTCGGGAATTGGCGAAAAAGCCCTCGTGAAGTCTCCTCTTTTAGCCAGGGAAGAGATCTAAGGCATGCTAAAAATTCATGACATTCGCGAGAGTCGGGTTTATCAAGAAGCCAAGGCGGAAGGCATCGAAAAAGGTGTCGAGAAAGAACGTGTCCGGCTAATCGCAAAATGGGCAGCATTGAAGGTCACTCCGGAACAGATTGCCGAGAATCTGGACCTGGACCTCGAACACGTGCTTTGGGAACTGGCGAAAAGTCCTTCCTGAGGTTCCAGTTCGACATCCGATTGCCCGGGAGCGGAACCGCCAAATCCACGGCGACGCCAAGTGCATCGGCTCCGCTGTGGGTCGATACGTGGCATACGGCTTGGCAAACACGGGCGTCTCCGTCGGTCACAGGTATCCACTAATCATCCTCGTCCTCGTCTTCATCATCGTCGTCGTCATCTTTTGCTTCGATCACTCGTTCGGGCGGCTTATTGTTGACAACAAGCCGACGATAAGCAAACTTCCCCATGTGGA
>JAIOQJ010000342.1 GCA_021413475.1 Planctomycetota bacterium
GGCTCGGCGCGTGTCCTGCAGACGCTTCGCTGTTCGTTCAGCGATCGAATCGGGATTCTGCTCGGCTTTCTCCGCGTGATCGAGCACACGGACGAACGGGCAATCGTTTTGTGCGAGCAAACGCATCAAGATGCCGTCAACTGAACGGGGTGTCGGGCCCAGGCACAGAACACGCTTGCCGCGGTGAGTGGCCTGACGGATGAGTTCCACAACAGTGCGCGCTTTACCTGTTCCGGGAAGTCCGTGGATGAGCAAGAGGTCGGGCGTTTGCAACGCCTGGGCGACCGCGTCGCGCTGCCGACTGTCGAGGAGGGTGTCGAATGGTTCAACGGCTTCCACGAAGGGAGCGGGTTCGACCGCGGAATTCTCCGTGAGAACGCGACCGAGCAAGGCTCGAAATTCCTCTGATGTCGGGGAAGGCACAGGGGGGGAGTTGTCGTCCAGAAGCAGACCCTGATCGGTTGCCAGCGACAAGAATCGTTCGGAATCCTTGGGAGAAAGAGCGGGAAAGATTTCTTCCCAGGCCGCGCAAGAGGAACGCTTGCCAACGACCGCGTGTTCGGTCTTGGGCCGTGGAGCCAAAGCCACTCCGTTCTCGGTGAGTCGATCACCTTGACTCATCGCGTAACCTCAGATATCCGTTTCTCGGCGTCCATCAACAAGCCCTTTCCCTGGCAGCAACGCTCGCACTTTGAATCGTTCATTCGCGAGCAACCTATGAATCAAGTTGGTCGAGACGGCTACCGCAAGGTGTCTCAACCGGTCATCAAGCAGGCGATATAGAATCGGAACGCATTTCGAGGCGGAGGTTGCGCCTGAAAGTGCTTTTGGCGGGATTCACAGAGTATAGACGCTTCTGCGCCGCCAATCTATCGTTTTTCTCTTTTCTCGACGCCTTAAATCAATCCTTCATAATCGGGTACATTCTGATTGGCGATTGACCATGTCGTGATCTATTTCGAGGCGGACTTAATTTCGATCGACGGCTTGGCCATGATGAACCCCGTCACCGGCAGCAAGGGCTTGAAGTCGCGTACTTCGTGCCAGCTATGGTCTGTGATCTTGATATGGCCGGGCCCGATCGAACCTTGTCCGAGCGTGGCATCGAGACCGAGCCATTGGCCATCGATGTACACTTCCGACCACATGTGGAACGCCAAGGCCGGGCCGCCGAAAGCGGGATTGTCCACGTACACGAGTCCCATGGCCGTGCGGGCGGGGATGCCTTGAGACTTGCACATGGCGGCAACCAGCATTGAATACTCGGAGCAATCGCCGGACATGGTTTTCGCCACGTGATCGGAGGTTGCCATCGCCTCGCTATAGTTGACCGCCTTCATGTTCGCGCGGACGAAACGCTCGATGGCCTGGGCCTTCTCCCACGGTTCGGCTATCTTTCCGACGGCCGTGCTCGCGAGTTTCTTCACATTTTCGTCTTCGGAATTGACGAAATAGTTGCTCTTCAGAAATTCTTCGCCCGCCGGGTTTGCCTTGTCGAGCTTTTTAGGAAGGCGACGCGACTCGATGTTGAGTTCGAAC
>JAIOQJ010000343.1 GCA_021413475.1 Planctomycetota bacterium
TGCTGGATACGATGCGAAGGTCTTGAAGGCGACCGATGCCGAGGCTCTGACGTTTTGGCTCGCCCAGCACGGTTACGAAATTCGTCCCACGTTGATTCAATGGCTCAAGCCTTACGTCGACAAAGGCTGGATCGTGAACGCCTTCAAAATCGCACGCGATCCAAATACTTCTGCCGGGGTGGCCATTGGCTCTACGGCCGTGCGAATGAGTTTCGCGACGGAAACGCCCATGTTCCCGTATCGCGAACCGGACGACATGCGCGACTCGAAAACAAAACGCCTACTCCGATTGTTCGTGATCGGTGACCGCAAGGTGGCAGGCAAGTTGGCCGGCAGCGCGGAATGGCCTGGCAAATTGGCATGGGCCGGCAAGCTCACGTCGGAGAACGGCAAGACTCTGGCACCCCTGCTGAAGATTCCAAATTATGTGCCAGCGGAAGGCACTTGGCTAACTGAATTCGAGGACCATTCGTCGCCCCGCCTTGGTGATTCGGATCTGACTTTTGTCGCGCACGCCGACCAAACCCCGGTTGCCCGCCCGACAAACATTGTCTATACGTCCCGGTCCGACGCTAGTGGCAAGGCGGGGTTCGTACTGTTGGCGCTCAGCTTCGCCGGGTTTTACTTGATTCAGCGGTTTCGGTTTATGCCGAAACGGGCACGGGCGTGAGATGCCGTTCACGATCTGATTTTCCAGGTGCGGCGATCGCCTCCGGCGTCTAAGATAATCTTCATGCGCCGCCCAGTCGCAGAATCCCACCGAACATGGAAACACGCGGGTCTATCGTGAAGTTAGCCATTCTTTCAAATTCTTCTTCGCGGTCGTGTCTCTGCTTGACGCTGCTCATGGCGGCCGTTTGGCCGGTCGCGGCCTCGGCCCAGGATACGGCCGCGAAAGTCGCCTTCTTCGAGAAGCGAGTTCGCCCCATTTTCGCGCAACAATGCTACGGGTGCCATTCCGAATCAGGCGGTAAAGTCAAAGGGGAACTGGCTTTCGATCGCGTCGACAAGTTGCTCGCGGGCGGCACGTCCGGGCCGCTGGTTGTGCCGGGCAAACCGGACGAGAGCCGACTCATTCGAGCCGTTCGTTATCACGACTCGAAGCTGAAAATGCCGCCTTCCGGAGCACTGCCAAAGCATCAAGTGGACGACTTGATTGCCTGGGTCGCCGATGGCGCAATTGTCCCAAAGGCCTCGGCCAAGACCGACCTGTCGGTGGAAGCCGGCCGCAAGCACTGGGCCTTTCAACCGCTTAAATCACGGGCCGCTCCGGTGGTGAAGAACAAGGAGTGGGTGAAGAAGCCGATCGATGCCTGGATCCTTCTTGAAATGGAGAAGCAAGGCCTTTCGCCTTCGCAGCCCGCCGCACGACGTGTTATGCTCCGCCGTCTCTCGTTCGACCTCACCGGCTTGCCGCCGACGCCGGCGGAGATGGAAGCTTTCGCGAAGGATGACAGTCCCAATGCCTATTCCAAGGCTGTTGACCGCTTGCTGGCTTCGCCACACTACGGCGAACGCTGGGGCCGGCACTGGCTTGACCTGGCCCGCTATTGCGATATTGGCGAGTCGTGGGTGGAACAAAAGGGCTCGGCCTATTTCTACCGCGATTGGGTGGTGCAAGCGATCAACGCGGACATCCCGTACGACCGCTTCGTCCAGATGCAGTTGGCGGCCGATCAGCTTCCGAATTCGAAGCCGGGCGATCTGGCCGCGCTTGGATTCATGGGGTTGAGCCCCAATTACTGGAAAGAGTTGCAACTCTCCCCGAGCTCGATCAAGGTCGTGGTCGCCGAGGAATGGGAAGAACGCATCGCAACCCTCACGTCCACATTCCTCGGCCTGACGGTGGCCTGTGCCCGCTGTCACGATCACAAGCACGATCCGATCTCCAATGCGGATTACTACGCCATGGCGGGCATTATTAACAGCACACGCCTCGTCGATCGATTGATGCTGCCGGAACCGCTCGCCACCAAGGTTCGCCAGGCGCAGGCCGCGATCGCCCAGTTGGAAGCGAAACTGAAGCCGCTCCAGGCCAAGAAGCCGCTGACGGACGAGAGCATGAAGCAGATCGCCGACCTTCAGGCCGAGATCAAGAAGATTCAAGCGGAAACGCCCGAGTTCAACACGCCAATGACTCGTGCGGTTGAGGATGCCGCCTTGGAGGTGTTGCCCGCTCCGAATGGAACGAAGCTCGTGTACAAGCCCGAAGCGAGCAATGTCATGATGCAGATGCGGGGCAATCCCGCGGCACAAGGCCCGGAGATCCCGCGCCGCTTTCTGACGGTGCTTTCGAAAGGCGAACCGCGGCCGTTCACCCAAGGGAGCGGTCGCGCACAACTCGCTAAGGCGATGGTGACCGAGGCGGCACCGTTGACGGCGCGCGTCTTTGTCAATCGCGTCTGGAAACATCATTTCGGTCGCGGACTGAGCGAAACGCCGAGCGATTTTGGCTTCCAGGGCGACCGTCCCAGCCATCCGGAACTCCTCGACGATCTGACGGCACGCTTCGTCGCCAACGGCTGGTCGCTCAAATGGTTGCACCGCGAGATCGTACTCTCGACCACCTACCAGCAAGCGAGCAACTACGACGAAAGCAAGTTCCAGAAGGATCCCGACAACCGCTATCTGTGGCGAATGAATCGCCGCCGGCTTGATGCGGAATCGTGGCGCGACGCGATGCTGGCAACCACCGGCACGTTGGACCTCACCATCGGTGGAGCACCGTTGCCGCAAGGAGATCTGACGAACAATCGCCGCACGCTCTACGGCACCGTGAAACGGCGCGAGTTGAACGACTACCTCCGCCTGCACGACTTCCCCGATCCAACCACGCACACGCCGCAACGCCTGCCGACGACCACGCCTTTGCAACAACTTTTTGCACTCAACAGCCCGTTGATGCTCGATCAGTCGAAAGCGTTCGTCCAGCGATTGAAAAAGGATGCCCCAAATGCTGAAGGCCAAGTCCGCCGGGCATTCCTTCTCGCCTACGGGCGTGAAGCCAGCGACGCACAGGTGAAAGCCAGCCTGGCGTTTTTGACCGCGGGAATGCCCAACGGCCCGATTGCCGATGCGTCGTGGCTCCAGTTCGCTCAGGCGGTCCTGGGCAGCAACGAGTTCCAGTTTTTGGATTGAACCATGCAAACACGCCGTGAAATGATCCAGCGGATGGGTGGCGGGCTCGGCCTGCTTGGTCTCGCGCCGCTCATTGAAGGAGCGGAGGCGAGCAAAAACGCGCACGCGGCACCGCGAGTCAAGCGAGTCATTCAGTTGTTCATGAACGGCGGGCCGTTTCAAGCGGACATGTTCGATCCCAAGCCCGAGATCAACAAGCACGCGGGCGAACGCCCCTCGGCCGTCGAGTTTCGCACCGAGCGTCCGACGGCGGGCCTGATGCCCGTCGCGTTCAAGTTCAACAAGCACGGCCAGAGCGGGCTGGAGATCACGGAGTTGCTCCCGCATCTCTCGAAGCATGCGGATAGCCTGTGCGTGATTCGGTCGATGTATACCGACAACCCGAACCACGGGCCGGCGTTGTTCTTGATGAATAACGGCACGATCACGCCGACGCGGCCGAGCATGGGTGCGTGGATGTCGTACGGCCTGGGGACCGAGAACGCGAATCTTCCTGCCTATGTCGTGCTCTGCCCCGGCCGGCCGGTGCGCTTCGCGGAGTTATGGTCCAGCGCCTTCCTGCCTGCCGAGCACCAGGGTTCATACGTCAACCATTCGAATCTCGAACCGAGCCGGATGATTCCGTATCTGCGGAACGATTGGCAGAACGCCAACCAACAATCGAAGCAACTCGGCCTGATGCAGATGTTCAACCAACAACACCGGCAGGAACGCGGCCCCGATGCCGCCCTCGATGCTCGCATTCGTTCGTTGGAAACCGCCTTCCAGATGCAAACCGCGGCGACCGACGCATTCGACATCGCCCGCGAACCGCAACGCATCCGCGACGAATACGGCAAAGGCCATTTCGCCAACGGCTGCTTGCTCGCCCGGCGTCTGAGCGAACGCGGCGTCCGCTTCGTGCAAGTCTACTACGGTGCGGGCCAACCGTGGGACACGCACAGCAATCACACGGAGTCGACGCGCAAACTCTGCTTCGACATCGATCGCCCGATCGCCGCCCTGCTAGCGGACCTCAAACGTCGCGGTCTGTTCGAGGAAACGCTCGTGGTCTGGGGCGGAGAGTTCGGCCGCAC
>JAIOQJ010000344.1 GCA_021413475.1 Planctomycetota bacterium
GGCCGACTTCCCTTACATCTATGCCGTGGGTCGCGACGGGTACGCCACCATCGATCCGGCGGAGCGCTCCGGCACCATCCTGCCGCTGTTGGACCTCATGATCGAGGCAATTCCCGGCCCGGCCGTCGAACTCGATGCTCCCTTGCAAATGCTGGTGACGAACCTCGATTGGAGCGACTACGTCGGGCGGATCGCCATCGGGCGGATCACCTCGGGCTCGGTCCGTAAGGGTCAGTCGGTCGCTGTCATGCAGCGCAACGATAAGGTCACCCCGGGCAAGCTGGTCGGCGTGATGATGTTCGACAAGCTTGGTCGCCAGGAAGTGGAAGAAGGCTCGGCCGGCGACATTGTGGCCTTGGTTGGCCTGGAAACCGTTGAGATCGGCGACACCGTCTCCGATTCTGAGCAACCGCAGGCACTGCCCCGGTTGGAAGTCGATCCGCCGACGCTCGAAATGGTGTTCGGCGTCAACACATCGCCGTTGGTCGGACGCTCGGGCAAGTATGTCACGACACGAAACCTGCGAGATCGGCTCGATAAAGAACTGGAAAAGAACGTCGCCCTGACGGTGCGCCCCATTTCCGGGACCGAGCAATTTGCCGTCTCAGGACGCGGCTTGCTGCACCTGTCGGTGTTGATTGAGACGATGCGCCGCGAAGGTTATGAACTGTCGATCGGCAAGCCGCGTGTAATCACGCGGCAAAAAGATGGGATCGTCGAAGAACCGTTTGAATCGCTGGTCGTCGAAGTGCCGCATGAGAAGCTAGGCCCGGTCATGGAACTGGTTGGCGCTCGCCGCGGCCAAATGAACGGCATGCAATCGCGCGGCGATTACGCGCATGTGAGCTTTTCGATTCCGGCTCGCGGCCTGATCGGCCTGCGGACGCGGCTGTTGAACGCGACTCAAGGGACGGCGATCATCCATCACCGCTTCGAGAGCTACCGTCCCCTGGAAGGTGAAATTGCCGGTCGTGCCAACGGTGTGTTGGTCTCGATGGTCGCGGGCAAGGGCGTGGCCTTCGCCATGGACGGTTTGCAGGACCGCGCCGAAATGTTCGTCGCTCCCGGTGAAGACATTTACGAAGGAATGATCGTCGGCGAGAACAGTCGCTCGGACGACATGCCGGTGAATCCCACCAAGGAAAAGAAACTCACCAACATGCGGGCCTCGGGCAGCGACCGCAATATCATCCTCAAACCGCCGCGCGTGCTGACGCTTGAGATGGCGCTCGAGTACATCGAAGAGGACGAGTTGGTCGAAGTGACGCCGAACGCGATTCGGCTGCGCAAGATTCTGCTCACCGAAGCCGACCGCCGCAAAAAAGCGCGGGCGCGGAACTCGTAGTGCCATCGACGGCAACCTTTTTCATCCGGTCGACCGTTTGGGGCCTGTAGGCTACGCGGCCTAAGACCAATATATTCAAACCGGTCATGGCTTCTACGAGCGAAAAAATCTCATTTATTCCCCAATGGTGGGGAGCAGGTGAGGTATTTGCCGAATTTCCTTGCGACCCATGCGGGGGGCATTACACTGGAACCGGTTGCAAGTGTGAGTCCTTTCTGCCCGCCTGAGATGGTTGCACCGTCTTAGTGCTACTGGTCCTTCCAGTCGGCTGTCATATCTATTTGCTCTCACTTGCCGCAGACAGCTGCCAGTTGAAACCGTGTGGGTCGTATGTTTGCGACTTGCCGGAGGCGAATCGAATGGCGCGTAAAGCATGTTGGGGTGCAGTGCACCACAGGATCGTCGGTTCGAAACGTTCGTTTCGCTTCAGCGATTCTCGACATTCGAACACGCATTTGATGGCGCGACTTGCGATCCTGTGCATCGTCACGGTAGGCACGCTTTCCCCGACTCTCGCCTCGGCGGCTACCTTCACCTGGACCGCGACGGGTTCTGGCAGCGGCAGTTGGAGCGACACCACAAAATGGTCGGGCGGCAACGTGGCCGACGCGACGGACGCCGTTGCAGATTTCAGCACGATCGATATCACAAGTGCCCGCACGATTACGATCAATCCGAACACCTTTACCATTGGGACCTTGATCGTCGGCGATGCGGGCGGAACCTTGTTTGACACAACATTCTCAACCGGCGCGGGCACTTTGAGTTTGGCCGTCAGTAGCGGCGCTCCTGAAATTCAAATCGTGAACGCCACCACCACGATCACGAGTTTGTTGTCCGGGACCCAGGGTTTCAAAAAGACCGGGGCCGGTACGCTCAGCATTTCGGCAGCGAATGTCGGTTTGTCGGGTACGGTTACAGTCAGTGCCGGCACGCTTCAGATCGCACTCAGTGACTCGGTATTGGGCACCGGCGCCGTAACCTTGGGGGATTCGAACAACAATGCGTCCCTACTGCTCGCCTCCTCGGGAAGGACCATCACCAATGCGATTACAGTGAGTGGAAGTGGAACCATGACTTTGGGTGTGACCGGAGCCCAAGCCAACGCGACCTACAGCGGTAACATCACGCTGAACAATAATCTGACGGCACA
>JAIOQJ010000345.1 GCA_021413475.1 Planctomycetota bacterium
CTGTTCAGGGAATCTGGCTCCTTTCGCATATCCTCCAATTTCTGTAACTACCGACTTTTCAAGGCGAAAATTCCGTCACGGCGTTGCCCGGAGGGGCGACGGTATCCCTCCGCCCCTCCGGGGCGGCCGAGGAGTGCGATTTGTTTCCACGGGTTCCGCTTCGCTTCACCCGTGGCTACATTCCGACGCTCCTCCGGAGCTAAGACAACAACCAAATCATATCACCGCCCCAGCGACCCGCCCAACCTGGCATGCACCTCCGCCGTCTGGCGGATGACGAGCGACATGCTCGGCCAGTTGAAGGTCATCGTGCCGTTGCCGCCGCGACCCTTCCAACTGTCGGGGTCGATCGAGGAGATCATGCCCATGAGTCGGTCGACGTTCTCCTGCGTCTGCAACATGTTCATTTGCGGTCCCCATTGGAGGGGGTTGCCGAATGTCCCGAGGCCGTTGACAAGGTCGCCGAGGTAATAGACGCGGGTCACGAGCATCTCGCGAGCCATTTCGAGCGTGACCACCTGGATCGATTCATCCTTGATGATGAAGGTCAGCCCATGATTCTGCAGAAGCGAACGAAGTGCGGTGCGAGCCGTTCCGCCGCGAATGTTGATGCTGACGGGTGTGTTCGATTCGATCATCGCTTGCATCAGGGCGGCCTTGTTGATCAGGATATTCTGGCCGGTCACGGTCGAGATCGCCTTCATCACTTCATCGAACGGGGAATCCTTGTAACCGAGATTGATCGGTGAATCGAGTGCCTTGAGAAGCGACTCTTCCTTCTTGGTAAGCATCGACTTCACTCGCAGCTTGGTAATCTCTCGCCAACGCTTGACGTCGAACTCGATGTCGTCTTTCGGCATGATGGCCGCTTTATCGACACTCCGCATTGCCAGGAGATAGCCATTTCGCTGTTGCTCGACGAGGAAACGGGCGTCGGCGATTCGCTGGTTCATCGCCAGGTTTTCAGTGAGTTGCAGCGCGGCGGGATTGTTTGGATATCGTTGAGCGAGGGCTTCCGCTTCTTTTTGCGCCTGAGTCGCATTGCCGGCCTTGTTGAGCGATGCGATGGTGTCGAGCGTTCGGCGGACATCGTTGTACTCTTCCTCGATCGCCTTCGCACGCTTGGCGTCGGCCTCGCGAATCTCGCGCTTAACCGGATTGATCTCGGCCGGGTCGGGGAGCTTCTTGCCGGTTTCGATCGATTTAATTTGAGCGGAAAGCGCGGCAGACCAGTCACTGCGGAAGCCGGCGGGGATAAGCGGATCGTCGAGTTGGGCCATCGCCGCTTTTAGGGCGTTGGCCGCCCGAATGGGAGAGGCCGTCTGCAGGCGACGGGCATCAGCAATGGCCGAGCGCAGGTTGGCTTCGACTCGTTGGGTCAGAAGGGATTGATCGTTCCTGGTCTTGTTGAGCAGATCTTGCGGGTTCTGAGCCGGTGCGATGGCCGTGATGCCAAGCAGGAGGGCAGGCACAAAAGAGAGGTGGATCAGCTTCGACATCGTGATTTTCCTCGGATGAGTTCCGCCCGACCGTTATTCCTTCAACTCTTAACGTAACCGCGCCCAGGTTCGTTTGCCAGATTGTTCTCATTCCATTTTGAAGGTCCGCGAGCTGAATTGATCGTCACGGACGGTTTAAGTGGTCGAGTCGGGGGTCGAAGTAGGCCGTGAACAAGAAATTGAACCACAGAGGCACAGAGATCACAGAGAAGAATTCGAAGTAAAAACTGCTTTCTCTGTGATCTCTGTGTCTCTGTGGTTCAATTTCTTCTTGATTGCGGCTTCCATGCCAAGTTCAATCTTTGGCTAAAAAATGGTTGGGATTCCGCCATTCAAATCGACAACAAGGGCCGCAACTCGCCCGCCAGGAAGACCGACCCGCTGATGGCGATTAGATCGTCGGTGCCCGATGCGGTTCGCGCAGCCTGCAAAGCTTCCGGGGCACTCGCATGGATCGTGATGCTCGCCATCGGCCGCACGGTCCGGAGCATCTCCGCGACCTTATCGGGCATGAGACAGCGTGGGTTGTTCGCGTAGGCGGACAGATGGAAGTGGTCGAACTTGGGGCCGAGGACTTGCAGCATCTCGGCCACTTGTTTATCGGACGAGACCGCAAGGATCAATCGCTTGCTGCCATGGACCAAGAATGAATCGTCGATTGTCTCGACCAGGGCCTGGGCCGAAGCCACGTTGTGGGCGCAATCGAGCAAGATCAGCGGCCGATGACCAACGACTTCAAGCCGGGCCGGCCAGCGGACATTCGCCAGACCTCGGCGCACGGCCGTGTCGTCGATGGGGATCCCTTCAGCACGCATCTGCTCGACGACCGCCACCACCCCAGCCGCGTTGGCCGATTGATGTTGGCCGAACAAGCCAAGCTCCATCCAGGGCCAGGTCTGCCGGTGCGTCACCACTTGTACTCTGGGTTTCTGATCGTCTCCTCGCGCCGATGGTTCGAGTAAGGCACCCGGCAAATACTGATAATGAAAATCCCGCCCGAGCGCGGTGATCGGAGCGTGTTGTTCGCGTGCGATTCGCGTAATGACCGCCAGGGCCTCCGGTGCCTCAGCGGTTGTGATGACCGGCCGCCGCGGCTTGATGATCCCCGCTTTTTCACGGGCGATCAGGGCGAGCTTGTCGCCGAGCATGGCCATGTGATCGAAGCTAATATTGGTAATGACCGAAATCAGCGGCAAACAGACGTTGGTCGAATCGAAACGGCCGCCGAGGCCGACTTCCATGATGGCGATCTCGACGCCCCGACAATTGAAATGCAAGAAACCAAGGGCGGTGCCGATCTCGAAGAACGTTGGCATCAAGAGCGGGTCGCCGGCCTGTTCGAGCGGCCGCACGGCCGTGGCGATTTCCGTGAGCCGCGCGGCCATTTCATCAGGTGAAATGGAACTGCCGTTGACCTGGAAGCGTTCGGAAACATCCGAGAGATGTGGCGAGGTGAATAGGCCGACCCGGTAGCCGGCCGCGCGCAAGACCGAGTCGAGCATCGCCGAGGTGGAACCCTTCCCCTTGGTCCCGGCCACGTGAACGATCCGCATGCGTTCGTGCGGATCGCCAAGGAGACGCAATATGGCCCGCATGCGATCGAGCTTCAAGTCGCCGGGCTTCGGCAACTTCCGCTCAAAATCGATTCGCGAGTACCACCAGGCGATTGCCTCGGAATAGGTCATCAAGCTGCAACCACAAAGGCCCGAAGTTCACACGGAGAGTCACGACGACCATTCGTTCAGAGGCAGGATACGAAGATTGATGCGGATTCCGAGCGAGAAACCCGAGTCGCGATCTATCTCCGCATCATCAAGTACTCCAACAGATCCGCCGCCTCTTGTGCCGTCAATGGACCCATCTGCCCGTCGGGCATCAACGACATCCGCGACGGCCGTAGTTCCTCGATGTTCTCGTTCGCCAAGATAATCTCTTTGTTCTGAGCGTCACGCAACACTACTGTTTTCTCGTCACGCTTCACGATCAATCCGGTGAGCGAACGGCCATCCAAGGTGCGGGCGACGTAGGCGGCGAACTTGGGTTCGATGCGCCGCGAAGGTTCG
>JAIOQJ010000346.1 GCA_021413475.1 Planctomycetota bacterium
TTCCTGCCAGCCTCATCTCAGAGTGGCTGGAAGGACCATCGCCCCAAATTTCTTCCAAGGAGAGAATCATGAGCACCACCATTAGCCCAACACGGCAAAAATGGGAAGGCCGCTGGGACCAACTTGTTGGCAAAGCCAAGAAACTCTGGGGCGACGTGACCGACGACGATGTCATGAAGGCAAAGGGCGACTACGAAGAGTTGCTCGGCCAAATCAAGACACGGACCGGCAAGACCCGCGAAGAAATTGAGAAGGCACTCGACTTGTGATCTCAGTCGCCCTTTTCAAAAGAGAATAAGCGTGGCTCCGCCACGTTTATTCCACTCTCGCGACGCGCGAGCTTCGTCCATTCAATCTGACCGTCCATCATGGAGACAACTAATGGCACGCATCAACCCCGATCCGCACGATGCGGGTTACAAATACAGTCCCACTTATCACGTCACGGCGATTTTCGACACGTTCCAGCCGATTCCCGCGCTTCTTGACGCTTTTCAAAGCTCGGAAATCGACGAAGCTGCCGTTGAAATATTTGCCGGCCAAAAAGGGATCGATCGGCTTGATTTTCGTGGGAAGCATCACGGCGTCGTCGTTCGGATGCTGCATGACCTCATCATGCTTCTTTCGGATGAAACCCAACTTCAAGCGAAATTGGAAAAAGCCCTTCGTGAAGGCGGCCATGTCGTCTCCATCGACACGAAAGGCGACCTCAAAATTCGCGAGACCGCGATCGAGGTCCTCAAAGAGAATGGTGGCAAAGACGTCTCCTATTGGGGGCCGCTGGTCGTTGAACGGCATGACCATGCCGCAGTTGGATAGACCGAAAAGCCCAACGCCACTTGCGTTCCTGGGAAAGTAGACGAGAGGTTAAATCTCTTTTTTGTAGGTGGCAATTCCCGGCTTTGGCCCCAAACAGAGTCGAACAGGAAACCCAGCGCGATGCCCTGGGTTTCCTATTTCCCAGGTCTTAAGAGCCAACGGGCCGAATTGAGATGGATGGACTCATTCCCAGCCATACGGCCTGGGCTGACAGAACATGCCATTCAAGCAAGGTTACATGTTCCCGAAAACTTTGAGCGGATGAGTCAATTTTTGTGCACCCGTTCGTAATAACCCGCTTTAGCGGGTCGGGGAACTCAGACCCGCTAAAGCGGGTCACTACGAACATGAAATCTCGTCGGTCTGATTGGAACCAAATTGCCTCACGCAATCAACTTCGTCACCACATTTCCGCCGACATCCGTCAACCGATAATCGCGTCCCTGGAACTTGTACGTGAGCCGTTTGTGGTCCAGGCCGAAGAGGTGCAGGATCGTGGCGTGCAAATCGTTCACGTGAACCGGGTTTTCGGTGATGCCCCAACCGATTTCATCCGTCTTGCCGTAGACTTGGCCGCCCTTGACACCGCCGCCGGCCATCCACAACGAGAATGCGAATGGGTGATGGTCGCGGCCGGTGATGACTTTGGAGCCGCCGCGGTTCTCGCCGAGCGGGGTGCGGCCGAACTCGGAGAGCCAGAGGACCAGCGTCGAATCGAGCAGGCCGAGGCGTTTGAGGTCCTTGATCATCGCCGCCACGGGTTGGTCGGCCATCAGCGTGTTCTGCTTGAGCTCGCTATCGAGATTCGAGTGATGGTCCCACGACGCGTGATAGAGATTCACGAAGCGAACGCCGCGCTCGACCAGCCGGCGGGCCAGCAGGCAGTTGGTGGCGAATGCTTTGAATTGTCCTTTGCCGCCGCCGCGCGACGCCTTGATTTCGGGCTCGGTGCGATCGATGCCGTATTCGTCGAGCGTCCGCTTGCTCTCTTTCGAAAGGTCGATCAATTCCGGGGCGGCCGACTGCATCCGAAAGGCAAGTTCGTAGGCCGCGACCCGGCTATTGATTTCCGGATCGCCGATCTCGGCATGGCGGTAGTTGTTCAAATCGCGGAGGGCGTCGATGGTCGTTCCCTGCATGGCGGCCGACAGGCCGTCGGGGTTGCCGAGGTTGAGAACCGGGTCGCCTTGGCCGCGGAAGGGAACACCGGAGAACGTCGTCGGCAGAAACCCGGCCAGGGTGCTCGTCGTGCCACCCGAAGTGCCGCGCCCGGCGGAAAGGACCACGTAGCCTGGGAGGTTCTTTGATTCGTTCCCCAGGCCGTAGGTGATCCAGCTACCCATGCACGGTCGGCCGAACATCGACGAACCGCAGTTCATCATCAACTGGCCGGGATGGTGATTGAATTGATCGGTGTGCATCGAGCGAATCAGGGCGATATCGTCGACACAGGTCGCCAGGTGCGGCAAGAAATCGGAAAGCTCCATACCGCACTGGCCGTGCTTGCTGAACTTGCGCGGGCTGCCGAGCAGGTTCGCTGTTTCCTTCTGGATGAAGGCGAAACGCACGTTCTTGGTCATCGACTCCGGCAACGGCCTACCGTGCAGTTCGTTCAGCTTCGGCTTGGGATCGAAGAGATCGATCTGGCTCGGTGCTCCTTCGAGATAGATGCAAATGCAATTCTTGGCCTTCGGCGCGAAGTGCGGAGCCTTCGGTGCCAGTGGATCGGTCGAATCCGCCGCGAGCAGGCCTTGCTCCTGGAGCAAGGAGGCAAGAGCGAGCGTGCCGATGCCGCTCGCACTGGTGGCGAGGAAGTTACGGCGAGAAGTAATAATGCCTTGTGCGATTGGATGCATCTGAGGGTTTCCGTTATTGGTCATGTCCCGTGAAATTCACGAAGAAATTTATAGCCACGGATTGAACACAGATGAAACACGGATGAAATCCAAAACGCCGTCATTTCCATTCTTATCCGTGTTTGATCCGTGTTCAATCCGTGGCTAAAATTCTTCACTCCCGCGTCACGAATTCATCCAGATTCATCAGCGTCCGTGCGAAGGCGATCCACGCCGCGGTATCGACCGGGTTCGATTTCACGGGTTTGCTTTTGCCGAGCAGTTTGGCCGCGGTGACGGGGTTGCTCTTGGCGAGGTCGCGGAGGTCGTTCATCAATTTGCCGAGACGCTCCGCTTCGCCGGGGGAGGGTTTGCGGGCGAAACAGATGCGGAACGTTGTCTCGATTCGTTCATCGAGGGTGCCCTGCTCTTCCGCCATACGCCGGCCGAGTTCCTGGGCGCATTCCACGAACGCGACGTCATTCATCAGTGTCAGGGCCTGGAGGGGCGTGTTTGATTTTTCGCGCTTGACCGAGCAGACGTTGCCGTCGGGGGAATCGAACGTCATCAGCATCGGGTACGGGCTGGTGCGCTGGAACCAGGTGTAAAGGCCGCGGCGATAGCGATCGGGGCCGGTGCTCTCGGCCCACCTGGCGCTATTGGCATACGTTTGTTCCGAGATGCCCGGCGGTTGTGGCGGGCGGACGCTGGGGCCACCGATGGCACGCGTCAGCAAGCCGCTCGACGCGAGGGCCACGTCGCGAAGGATTTCCGCTTCCAGACGCATCCGGCTTTGGCGCGCGACGAGGACATTGAGCGGATCCCGTTCGTTGAGATCGGGCCGAGCCTTAGATGATTGCCGATACGCGGCCGAGAGGACGATGAAGCGGTGCAAGGACTTCAGGCTCCACTTTTGTTCGAGCAATTGATTCGACAGATAGTCGAGCAGTTCCGGGTGCGACGGTTTCTCGCCCTGAGTTCCGAAATCTTCGAGCGTGACCACCAGACCCCGGCCGAAGTACTTCTGCCAAATCCAGTTCACCAGCACCCGGCGGGTCAGCGGATTTTCCGGAGCGACGATCCAGTTGGCGAGATCGAGTCGCGTTCCTTTTCCAGTCGACTTGATCGCGGGCAACACCGCAGGTGTGCCGGGAGTGACTTCGACCCCCTTGCGGAGGAAGTCGCCGCGGATCAGGATGTTCGTCTTGCGTTCGGGGCCGAGTTGCATCGTGGGGGCTTTCGAAACCGTCGGTGCCAGATTTTGGTGATCTGTCACGGCCTTGGTTAGTTTCTCGATCGTGGCGTCTGTCTTCGTGGCCGTTGGGTTAGCCTTCTTGAAATCGTCGAGCGATTTCTGAAGTTCGGCCCGCTTTTTGGTATGGATTTCCATCTTGGCTTTGATGGTTTCCATGTCGTTGCCGAGCGGGGCGTCGATATCAACTTCGCGGTCGCTGTTGAAGTAGGCGTAGAACTGGTAGAACTCGCGTTGCGAGAATGGGTCGTACTTGTGGTCATGGCACTGACAGCAATTCAGCGTGATCCCTAGCCAGGTCTTGGCCGTGGTGCTGACGCGAT
>JAIOQJ010000347.1 GCA_021413475.1 Planctomycetota bacterium
GAATCGAGACCAAGGCCTTGGCGGGCCATGTCGAGCATGTGAATGCCGTTGTTGGCCAACTCGCCGCCGCCGTAGTCCCAGAACCAATGCCAGTTATAGTGGAAGTGATTCGGATTGAAGTCGCGGGCCGGTGCCGGCCCGAGCCAGAGGTTGTAATCGACTCCCTTCGGGACGGCCTCGTCTTTTTTGCGGCCGATGCTCGGGCGTTTGCGGATGATCCAGGCCCGTGCCATGCCGACGTGGCCGATCTTCCCCGCACGGATGTACTCGGCCGCGCTGGTCCAGTGACGGGAAGCCCGGCGTTGCGTTCCGGCCTGCACGATGCGCTCGTATTTCCGGGCGGCCTCGATCATTCTCCGGCCTTCGATGATGTTGTGCGAGATCGGCTTCTCGACGTACACGTCCTTGTTCGCCTGGCAGGCCCACACCGTTGCCAGTGCGTGCCAGTGATTCGGAGCGGCGATCACCAAGGCGTGAATATCTTTGTCGTCCAGCAACTTCCGGAAATCGGTGACGACCTTCGGTTCTTTCCCTTGCTTCTCCGCGACGGTCTTCACCACCGCTGGGATGACGCTTTCATCGACGTCGCAAAGAGCGGCCACGTGAGCGTCTTTGAGCCCCGCGAACAAGGAAGCCAGGAGTTTCCCTCGGCCGCGCAGGCCCATGACCGCGACGTTTACCTTTTCGTGCGGCGCATCCGCCGCGCGGGCGTAGTCCAGAGCCGACAAACTCGCGGCCACGCCCGTCGTTTCGAGAAATTCCCGCCGATTGATTGATGGCATGTGAACTCCTCCGAAGCCTTATGACAACTCCACCGGGTGATACTCCACCTTCAAATGCGGCGTTTCGATGCGTTTGTTGCCGTCCGCCTTACTTTCCATGAGTGCCGCCAGCATGCCTGTCGTCAGCAAGGTTCGTTCGACGGGGTATGTCGATTTACCCGTGACCATCATCTTCGAAATGTGTTGCACGAGAAAACTGAAGTGATCGCGTTGCGGCTTGGGTAGTTCGAAATAGAAAGCGACGGGATCTTTCTGGCCTTTGATCTGCCCACCAAAAGCGAACTCGCGATTGTATCTGGGCGACATATAGGCCGCGGCCTGGAAGCCGTCGCGATACTCGATCAGGTAAACCAGGACATCCTTATCGACTTCATCGACCGTGCCTTTAAGCTTGTTCGGAACGACCGCCAGGGCGTCGTCGAGCAGCTTGCGATCCCATTTTCCGGTCTTGGCGGCGTCCCAGGCATCTTTGCCGGCGAGACATTGCACGGTACGCACGCCCGTCTCGCCCCCTTTGCGGCGCTCGGTCATCACTTGCAACGCCTCCAGCGTGTGGAAGCCGTACACCTCGAAATGGCCGTGACCGACCGATAACACACGCTCCCATTCCACGCCGATCTTAGGTTGCAGGTCCGGGATTCGCTTCGCGACCGGCACCGACGAGCCCGCCATCATCGGAAAGCCGAGTTCCTTGCTCTGGTCGTACATCCACTTGGCATCTTCCCACGAATAAGAAAAGTGCTTGTCGACATAGACCGGCACTGAGCGTTTGCTGGCGCGGAAGACCTTCACCACTTCTTCGAAGAACTTACGGCGCGGGTAGAGTTTTTGCCCTCGCTCGTTGAGCGGATACTCGCCTTGCTCGGCCACCAGCAGCACGCCGTCGACGGCCAATTTGTCGCCGCCGAGCGTCAGCGATTCGCTGATCGTTTTGACGACCGGTACATCCCAGTGTTTCGCCAAAGGCCGGCCGATATCAGTGTCGGGCGTTTGATCGATAAACAGCGACGCCACACGGAACGGCGGCGGATAGCTCTTGCCGACGATGCTGTAGCCTTCGATGATCTTGGTGACGATATCATCGGCATGGCTATAGCGGTGATAAGTCGTGACGATGGCCGCGAGTTTCTTGTTTGAGGACGGAGGCGGCGGCAAGCGGCCAAAGAGATCGCCGGCCGACAACATCCCGGTCGCCGCGGACGCGTTGGCGAAGAACTCACGTCGATTCAAGGGGGTACGCATGATGAATTCCTTGTTTCAATCCACTTTTGCCGGCAACACATCCGCCACGATGTTCGTGAGAATCCGCATCTGCTCTTCGAACGCTTTCTCGGCCATGAGCGACGAGGCCTTGTCGCGCGTGTAGGGCAGGGTGTCGTGAAGCTGCCAACCGATGTAGATAAACTGCCCCTCGCCGACCCGCTGGCGATAGAGGAGGGAGTTCTCGGCGGTGCCGATGATGTTCTCGCCTTTGAGC
>JAIOQJ010000038.1 GCA_021413475.1 Planctomycetota bacterium
GGGCCTGCGCGATCGGATTTGCTCCTGGCTGAGACGGCTATACCGCCGAGCCCAGATCCTCGCGAACCCAAGCCAAATCCGCGCATGGACCCACATTCAACCTACGCTTGCGTAAGGCGCACTTATGTCGGGGACGTCCAAAATGTCCCATCTAATAAAAAACCGGTGCCGGGCGTCTTCTGGACGGGCAACTTCGCACCGGCGGGGGTGGCCTTCAGTTCGCCCGATTGCACTTCAAAATCCACAGTGGCAACCCACCTCTCAGAATCGCATAATGTCCCCTGCCTGGTTCCGCTTGTCCGGACCGGGATCGTTTTCCGCATTTCTAGGGGGAGGGCTCCATGGAGACGATCGAGGAACAGGCCATGCGTGTTGAATTACGCAACCAACTAGATTTCCCGCTGACCGAGGCGTTGCTCGAAACTCACGTCGCGCCCCCGCGGATTGACGGCATCGTCATCGGCGTGCTCTCCGGCTTCACGTCCGCCGGCTTGCCGTGCGTCGAATATCCCGGGAATGCCGGAGGCGAACGGACCGCTCTCTCGACCGTGGCACTCGCTTCACGCGACCAAGGGCGCGAAGTCGCGTTGATGTTCGAGAGCGGCGAGCCTTCCAAGCCGATCATCCTCGGCTTGATTCATCATCCGGTACCGATCCCCACGACCGTCGAAGTGGTGAAGGACAAGGAACATCTGGTTCTCGAAGGCAAGGAATCGATCGAACTTCGCTGCGGCAAGTCGAGCATCACGCTGACGAAAGCGGGTAAGATTATTCTCCGCGGCGAGTATGTGCTTAGCCGTTCGAATGGCGTGAATCGGATCAAGGGCGGTTCGGTACAGATCAACTAACGCGAATCACCACATGGATATCGACAACGTCACTGGCATGCAAGCGGCTTACACGCTCGGTCTGGCTCCCGATGGCCGTGAGTCGGCCGTCGTGTTGCTCAAAGGGACGTACTTGATCCCTAGCCATGCGAAAGAACCAGCGAAGCTAGCACCCGAGCAGCAACCGCTGATTGCCGCCGATTTGTTCACGGGCGAACCGGGTTTCTCGGCCGCGCTTTATGAGACCGATTACGCCCCGCGCAAATTGAAATGCGACGTGCTTCTGAATGGAAGCGCGTATGCCCCCAAGGGCCAATCGGCCGAACGGGTGACGGTTCGCCTGCGCGTCGGCTCGGTCAACAAGTCGTTCGATGTCATCGGCAAGCGCACCTATCGGGGCGGGGTCCTCGGCCTGAGCGCGAGCCCCACCGAAAAGTTCAGCGTTTTGCCGTTCTCCTACAACGTCGCCTTCGGCGGAACCGACAAAACCGTGGCCGATCCGGCCGCCCAGAAAACGTATTTGCTCAATCACGTTGGTGTCGGTTATCACGAAAACATGAACGCCCAGGCCATCGTCGGCCAACCGTTGCCGAATACGGAAGAGACGGGCAAGCCGGTGAATAACCCGCGCGGCAGCTATCGGCCGATGGCGTTCGGCCCCGTGGGACGCGCCTGGCAGTCACGCATCAAATGGGCGGGCACCTACGATCAGAAATGGCTTGACGATGTCTTCCCGTTCCTTCCCAAAGATTTCGACGAACGCTACTACCAGGCGGCCCCTGAAGATCAACAGACCGACTATCTGCACGGCGGCGAGGAAGTCGAACTCGTCAATTTGACTCCCGCAGGTCGGACCGTGTTTCAAATTCCGACCTTCGAAATGCCGGTCGTCTTTCTGTTCAAGAACACCGAGCGAATCGACACTGTTGCTGCTTGCGATACGCTATTAATCGAACCCGATCTGGGCCGTTTCAGTTTGACCTGGCGGGCCAGTTGCCGGGTGAGACGGAATCTAATGGAGATCGATCGAGCCGTAATCGGCCCAATGTCGAAAGCCTACTTCCGAGCATACGAGATGGGCAAGCCGTACTACCGATCGATCCGCGAATACGTCCTGAGCGAGAAGGAGGACGCCGAGTGAACCTCGCGATTCTCGCTTCCGGAATGACTACGGGCGTCGGCCTGTCGGCCCCCGCCGCTTGTGCCGCGATCCGTTGCGGCGTTACAAGCGTCGTCGAGACGAAGTTCATGATTCGCGGCCAGTGGGTAATGGGTTGCATGGTGCCGCTGGCTAATCCGCGTCGCGGCGTCGCCAAATTGGTGCAGATGCTCGTGCCAGCATTGCGCGAATGTCTGGCGGCCGCCTCGGCGAAACAAGCTCAGATTCCACTCGTGCTTTGCCTGTCGGAAGCGGAGCGGCCCGGCCGCCTCGATGATCTCGATGAAGAAATCCTGAACGCCCTGAGAGCGGAACTCGGCGAGTTTCATCCAAGCTCGGCGATCGTGGCCAAGGGCAAAGTCAGCGGCGCGCACGCACTCCAGATGGCCCGGAATTTGATTCAGAACGAACGCGTCCCCTGCGTCTTGATTGCGGGGGTCGATAGTTATCTGACCGCGGCGACGATCGAGGCCTACTTTGCGAAACGTCGGCTGCTGACCGAAGACAATTCCGACGGCTTCATTCCCGGCGAGGCGGCCGCGGCCGTGTTGCTCGGCCCATCAAAAGGCGGAGCCGAAATGCTCATTCGCGGTATCGGCTTCGCCCAGGAAAAATCCGTCATTGACGGAGATGAACCGTTACGCGGCGATGGCATGGCTCAGGCGTTTCGGGCCGCCTGCACCGACGGCGGTTGCACGCTCGACGAGGTCGATTATCGCCTGACCGATCTGAATGGCGAACAGTTTTACTTCAAGGAAGCGGCGTTGGCGATCGCCAGAACCATTCGCAAAGTGAAGCCGGTGTTCGACCTTTGGCATCCGGTGGACTGTGTCGGTGAAATCGGCGCGGCGATTGGTCCGTGTGTATTCGCGGTCGCGTTGGCGGCGGCCCGCAAAAATTACGCACCTGGCCGGGGAGTGCTTTGCCATTTCGCGAACGACGATGGCCAGCGCGCGGCCGTCATCCTGCAAGATCGGAAGGGCTGACCATGTCCAATCAAGTTTATGCCAACGGGATGGAAGTCGCTTGCAAGGCCGCAGCCGGCAAATCGATCGCGGCCTTTCCGGATGTTTGCCTCAGCCCCCCTTCACCCCCCGCGGGGCCGCTGCCGGTTCCGTATCCCGTGACGGGCTATGCGAGCGACACAAGCAGTGGCAGCAAAACCGTGCAAATCAGCGGCAAGGAAGTCATCCTCAAGAATCAATCGTTCTTCTCGAAATGCACCGGCGACGAGGCGGCGACCAAGTCGCTGGGCATGGGTGTTGTCACCCATCAGATCTCGGGCAAAGTCTACTTCCAGGCCTGGTCGATGGATGTGAAGGTCGAAGGAATGAACGCTACCCGGCATCTCGACATCACTACGCACAATCACATGTCGATGCCGGGCGACACGCCGACCTGGCCCTATATCGACGAAGCGGGTTTGAAAAAGGGCGATCCGTGCAAGAAGGAACGCGATCGGGAAAAGAAAGCGTGCAAGAACTACGCGCCGCGCAAAGAGGGCGGGCCGGACCCCTGCCCGAACCTGGCCAAGCCCGAGCCTCCCCCCTTTGCGGACTGCGTGCCCGGGCTCAATCAAGAGGACATCGAACGGCTGACCAACAATGTCATTATCCCCACATTAAAAGTCAAAGAAGGGGCGCGACTTTCCGAGGATCGCATCAAGGAACTCAAAAAGAAATACAAGGAGACGCCAAAATACGAAGAGTATAAAGGCAAAATGGACCAGCATTACGCCGACATGGAAAAGGCAACTGCCGGGAATGATTGTTTGCGAGCGCGTCGATGTATGCTGGTGCCTTTCAAGCCGGATAAAAGGGCGGGTCAAACGGGCTGCTGTCCCGGCCAGACCGGGCACCACCTTATCGAAGCGAGCAGTTTTTTCACCAAAGGACGCGGCGACACTGAAGGAGCGCGGCGGTTACCGGGATGCGCGGGTTACGACACGGGCAAAGCTCCTTGTATCTGTGTGGAAGGAAACTCCCAGAATATTGGCAGCCACGGGTTGATGCATTCCGTGCAGAGCTACATGGCGAACAAGAAAGGATCGGGAGGCAAGCAGAGTTTCATGCAAGCCAGCAACACGGCGACGGCTGCCGTCAGTGCGGTCTTCCCTGAATCCGTCTGCGATCCTGCTTGCATCCGCAAGCAACTCTTCAACTATCACAAGGACGCCTGTCCCGATCTGGATAAGGACACTCAGGTCAAAGCCGTCTCGACAGGTGACGCAAGTGAAGAAGCATACGAAGAGGGCGGCAAGCTGGCGGAAGAAAAGTTCAGACAGCTTAAAGAGAGCGGTGCCCTCGATCGCGCGCTCGCGGCTGCGTAATCGGAAAAGGAATGCGACATGGCTGGACAATGGACCAACAATTACGCCTTCAACACCGGGGCGATTCGCCGCAAGGATCTCGTCTATCTCGCCGCTGCCGGGGACGAGCATATCGAGAAGGGTATCGCTCGTTCCATGAACATCGTTTGGGGTAACGGCAAGTACTTTGCCTTCGAGATGGTCGATCGATGCGTCGGCGTCGCGGTTGCTCGCTATCCCATTGAGCAGGGGATTTTCGTCGGCGAGTCCGGCAAGGTCTTCGCCATGGGGAGCAACGACCAACACGAGGAGACCATCGGTACAGGAAAGGATTCGCCCAAGGGGCGCGGACCACTTCGCTGCGCGCGGGCAATCGACGGAAAAATCTATGCCGCCGGCATGGATCGGCAGGTCTATCTACGCCAAGACCGCAATCAGTGGGCGGCGATTGATCTGGGCGCTCGGCCGCGCAAAATGAACGAAGACGAAATCATCGGCTTCGAGGGGATCGATGGCTTTGGTCCCAAGGATCTATATGCCGTCGGATGGAATGGGGAAATCTGGCAGTACAAAGGGAAACGCTGGAAACGAATCGACAGCCCCACCAATGTGATTTTGACCAACGTCTGCTGTGCCGGGAACGGCAAAGTCTATGCCTGCGGCCGCGTCGGCATGCTGTTGAGAGGTCGAGACGACGACTGGGAAGTGATCGCCCACGAATCCACCGAGCAGGATTTCTGGGGGATCGCCTGGTACAATGACCGTCTTTATCTCGCGTCGATGCACGCGGTTTTCACATTGGAAGACGACGACTCTTTGAAGGTTGTCGATTTCGACAACGACGTGCCGGATACCTACTATCATCTTTCCGCGGGCGACGGAATGCTTTGGTCGATCGGCCCCAAAGACGTGATGGCGTTTGACGGCAAAGAATGGGATCGCATCGATTAACGCCGAGGGTTTCTCCATCGTGTCAGTTATTCCCACTGTTATCGACCAACATGCCGAGGAGGCCGCCTTTCTTTGGCACCTTCGCGATCAAGCCGTGCGCGCTCCTAATTACTCGTTGGTGGACATACGCCGTCTCGACAATCGGGTCGAAGCGCATCTCGATGGTCTTCGCGTCGCCGGTTCGGAGGGCTGGAACATCGCCTGGAAGGCCGCCCAAGAGAAAGCCGAGCCAGGGGAACTCTTCACGGTCGGCGTGCTCGCCTTCGAGAGCGGCGAACGGGAGCGAACGGAACATGTCCTAAAGCTGGTTGTCACTAAGCCGGCACTCGGCCGAGCCGTGGCGTCCGCACTCGGCTGGCTTCCGGAAACCATCGCTTCTGCCCGGCTCGCATCGCTAATGGTGAATCCATTACCCACGGTTCGCCGCATCGGGCTGGCTGGCTACGCCATTCGCCGGCTCAATCCGGGCTCGGTCCTCGAAAAGGCCTTGAACGATACGGACCTCGACCTGCGTTCGCGGGCCTTGAAGATGGCCGGCGAGATGGGCTATTCCGTTTGGCTGCCGTTGCTCAAGAAGCACTTGGCGATTGGCCATTTGGGCTGCCGTTTTCAAGCGGCCTGGTCGGGGGCGTTGCTGGCGGGGGATGCCGCCTGCGTCACGGAGTTGCAATCGATCGCGTTGACGGAATCAGGGTACAAACAACGGGCAGCGGAAGTCGCGGTCCGGCGGCTCGATGTCCCCGCCGCGAATCGCTGGCTGACCATGCTCGCTTCGCTACCTGGCTCCGAGCGATTGGCGGTCGTGGGGATAGGGGCACTCGGCGATCCCGTGAACGTTCCGAGATTGCTCGATTGGATGAAGCAACCGCCGCTAGCGCGCGTGGCAGGCGAGGCATTCGCGTTCATCACCGGTGCCGATTTCGCCGCGTTGAATCTGGAAGGGAACGCACCCGATGGCTTTGAGCCCGGCCCAAACGAGGATGCGCTCGACGAGAATGTCTCGATGGATCCCGATGAAGGGCTACCTTGGCCCGATCTGGTGAAAGTCACGCGATGGTGGGCATCGAATCAAGGCAAGTTCAGCAAAGGAACGCGATATTTGCTTGGCAAGCCCATCACGGTCGAATGGCTACAAGAGGTGATTTTGAAACAACGCCAGCATTTCCGGCTAGGGGCGGCAATCGAATTGGCGATCCGGCAACCGAAGACGGGGTTGCCTGAAATGCGGTCATCTCGGTGAACGAATACGAGGCGAACCGCGGAAGTGTCCGAAGATTTTGAAATCTCCGACAGTTTTCGCGGCCCACCTCGCTCAATCAACATCTCTCAAAACCGCCATCGGAATTCGGTACGGTACAGTTGGTCGGCGAAGTGTTGGCCGGTGACGCTGAACGCCGTGCCTACACCGATGTCAACCTTGTCGCAGATGATGTAGCGGAGGCCAGGGCCGACGCTGACATAAGTCGACCCGTTGGCCCGTTGCACACCCAGCACCGGATCGGTGAATGAGCCGCTCTGGAACGTGTAGCCGTTGAATTCCATTGTGCCGACCAGTTGCGTGTCGCCGATCGGACGGCAGATCACATGGTTCAAGCTGAAGTGATAGTGCAGTACGCCTCCCTGGAAGCCCTGGGTGCCGCCGATCGGGATCCACTGCGCCAGCTGGGCTTGCAAGTAAGTTTCCGGATAGAGCTTGATCGCGGCGAGCAGCGACGGTTCGAGTGAAACATGACCGGTCCCCAATCCCTTGCCGGCGGCACCGATTGGGATCGCGGTCGTGAATTGCAACGAAAGTTGAATCAATTCACAATCGAGCAGCAGCGACTTGGTACCGATCTTGAGATCACCGAAGCCGGACGCACCGTTGTTCACATTGGGATCGAGCTGGCGATAGGGCATCTCGGTGAAGGCCGAGAAACGTTCCGTCGCGGCTTCACTGTAAAGGGTGAGTTCATTGTAATTCAGTCCGGTTTCGCGACGGCCAGGGCCCTTCCCGCCGATCCGAGCCCAGAAGTATTCGGCCCGATCGGGGAGAATCATGTTGCGGCCGGAGTCCCAGCGAATGCGCGTCTGCGATATCGGTCGAGCGGCATCGACGAAGAACGCCGCATTCGCGGCCCCGATCCACCGAGGCTCGTAGCACGGGTCGGGACAGCAGAGACAATCGTGGAAGGCACAGAACATTCGCGAAATGCAATTCTGACCGACGCAGGGGACGCAATTTTTGCGGCCGGGAAAGCAACCCCCTTCGCAATCATCGCCCGAGCAGTCGCCCGAAAGATAACTGGATGCCGCTCCGGCACCCAGCATCCCGGCACCGCAGCTTGAGCATCCCGCCTGAAGCACCTGGTTGAACGCTCCGTCACGAAGGGTCGCAACCGCGGGCACCGGATTCTCCTGGGGTTGCTGGGCCGCGAGTGTCGCGGGCAGCAGGGCCAGAAGTGCGATTGCCCAGCCACACAACTTTGCCATGTTTCGCTTCGCGCTCATTGAGCACCTCGTCATCTTTCGTGTCGGAAAAGGTCCGGAACACGCGCTTTTTAACTTTCACACCCCTTCTATCGTCCTCTTCAAGTTCCGTCTTCAACGATTGTGCGGATTCTGGGCGACAAAACGGATCCGCGTAAGAAATCGACTTTCCCGAAATTGGCGAAGAAAGGATGGTAAGGTGCAATCGGAGTAAGAGGAGCAAGAGGCGGAATCGGCTGAATCGCGTTTCCTGATAAAATCGCTCCTTCTCTCAAGATCGGTACTCTTCGCAACCGAATGAGAAAGCAGAGATGGGGAAATTCAATGCCTGTTGAACCGTCCGGGGAATCAGGCGAAGAGCGGTGAACGAGGGAAGATCGCCGAGACGATCCCGTTTACCACACGACAATCCTAGGAAGGGGAAACGGTCCCATGAAAACGAAACAATGGATGGGGATGGGCCTGGCCGCCATGTTATGGGGATCGAGCCCGGCAATGGCCCAGTTCGGTTCGCCGGCCGCAGCGGCTCCCGCTGCCGCTCCCGCGGCGAACGGAGCGGTGGCCGCCGCCGGCGAAGCCAAGCCTGGCTTCTTTAAACGTGCATGCACGGCCCTCGACGAATGCCGTCGCAAACTTTGCAAGACACCGGCAGGCCAACTGCTCAACAGCATGACCGCGCCGCTGTCAGCGCTGACGGGCGGTGTCATCCCCGGGTTCTGCCCGCTGATGCCTAGCCTTAAGGACTTGGCTGAGCCCGGCGTTGCCGGAGCGGCCAACCAAGCCAAAAAGGACGCTCTCGAAGCCAAGGCTCGACGCGACGCGGTCCGCTATCTAGGCACCCTTGATTGCCGTTACTATCCCGAAGCCGAGGCTGCCTTGATTGCAGCCCTGCGAACCGACCGGATCGAATGCGTCCGCTTCGAAGCCGCTCTCGCTTTCGCGAATGGCTGCTGCTGCACCAAGAAAGTACTCGAAGCTCTCGAAATTTGCGTCTCAGGCAGCGAGAGGGACGGCAACCCCGCTGAACGATCCGAACGCGTTCGGGACGTGGCCAGCATCGCGTTGAATAAGTGCTTGGCTTGCTTTCAGGAACCGGCTGTTGAAGTTGTTGAGCCGAAGACCGACATCAAGGAAAAACCTCCGACCGAGCGAAAAAACGACAAGCAGATCGACCCGGAACTCATTGAAAAGGCCAAAAAGACCGCCGCCATGTACCAGTCGCGAAAAGAGAACCTTGGCGCGGCCGCGCAATTTCAGCCAACGACTCTTCAGAAGGGCCAACGAAGCGTCTACCATATCATCCGTTACGGAACGGATGGGGGACCGGCAAACACGGAACCCGCTCCCCGGCCGGTGATGATGCCGGTTTCACGACCCGCAAACCAACCGCTGCCCGTGGCTCCGATCGTCGCGCCCACGCCCCGAGTCCTGCCGCAAGTCAAAATCGTGCCGCCGATGGATCCCGTCCCGGTTGCGGAGAGCCCTGTCACCACGACCTCGGCAACAACATCGCCGATGCCGGCGGCAACTGCCGCTCCCGTCACGACCACCGCAAAAGTTCCGGCAGCCGATGCCGACGACGTGCCGCCCGTCCAACCGTTGCCGGCCATGACCCAAGTCGTCGAAATCGTCGCTCCAGCTGATCCGAAGCCAGAAACGTCGCCGATGAATCAAGTGGCGACGGCCTCGGCGGAGATTGCGACGCCCAAAACCCTGCCAGCCGCTCAAGCGATGATGGACAAACCAACCTCAAACGAACAGACGATCAATGCTCTGATCGAAACCCTGTTCAAGGGCGGCACGCCGAGCGATCGTCATCTCGCCCTCCGTACCCTGGCGACCCATGATTGGCGGAAAAACCCACAAATTGTCGCGGGAATGGTGAAGACGGCACGCCTTGACCTGGACCGAGCCGTTCGCGTCAACGCGATCCGCTACATGGCAACGCTCAAAATGGACCTTCCCTACGTCCAGGATCATCTCAAGTTCATGCAGAAGGACTCCGATGAATGGGTCCGCCAGGAATCGTCCTTGGCACTGGAAAAACTGCAATCGGCCAAGTGATTGGGCTCTCGAACACCAAACTTGTTTCCCCCCGAGAAGGCCGGTGCGAAAGCACCGGCCCTTCTTCATTTCCACTCGTGCTAGCCACATTTTGAATAGATCATTGCGAATTGCCTCACTTCTGATTACAATCTCCCCTGGATTGCAAAAACCTGTCTCTCGTCCGTCTCCTGTCCGCTCCGCGGGTTAAATTCGCATGTGCCAATGAAAGTCTCTATCGAGAGACCATACTTTTGCGGAAAGTGAGTACCTATTATGGCTGAAAGCTATCAAGATCGACTCAAGCGGGTGCGCCCGCCACGCGTCAAAATCGACTACAAAGTCGAGACTGAAGGGGCCGAGCCGTTGCTCGAACTTCCCTTCGTGGTAGGCGTCATGGCCGACCTTTCCGGGGCGGCCAAGGAAGAAAACAAGAAGGGCTACAAGCAACGGCGTTTCGTCCCCATTGATCGCGACAACTTCAACGACGTGATGGCCCGTTCCGCCCCTCGCGCGGCCTTCCGGGTCGCCGACAAAGTCAGCGGCAAGCCCGATTCACTGCTCAACGTCGAATTGAACTTCAAGAACTTGAAGGATTTCGACCCGGCACGCGTCGCGGAGCAAGTTCCTGTGCTCAACGACCTGTTGACGATGCGGAAAAAGCTGACGGAACTTCTGAGTAAGATGGAAGGGAACGACGCCCTTGAAAAATTGCTGTCCGACGTGATGGCCAGCACCGAAAAACGCGATGCGGTACTCGCTGCTCTGGGTAAAAAGGAAGGCGACGCCCCCGCGTCGCAGGAGGAGAAATCCTGATGGCTGCCGAACAAAAGCAAGCAGGCGCGACAACCACGACGACGGAATTCGATGGTTCGAGCTGGCTCGATCAAGCAACCACGCGGATGAAGGTCAATGACGATCCCGCCGCCCGACAGCGCGGCCTGGATGCGATCTCCCAGTTCATCGAAGCGTCGATGAAGCCTGGCCAGACCATGCAGAAGGACGTCGAGACCAACATCAAGGTCTGGATCAACTCCATCGACCAGAAGCTGTCCGAGCAACTCAACGAGATCATGCATCACGAGGCCTACCAAAAGCTGGAAGGGACCTGGCGCGGCTTGCATTATCTCGTATCCCAAAGCGAAACGGGCGAAACACTGAAGATTCGCGTGCTCAACGCCAGCAAGGACGAATTGCGCAAGGATCTGGAAAACGCGGTCGAATTCGACCAGAGCGAACTCTTCAAGAAGATTTACGAAGAAGAATACGGCGTCCTCGGCGGTTTCCCCTATGGCATGCTGGTCGGTGACTTCGAATTCGACGCGAAGCGCGCGACGGACGTGCGCATGCTGGCGAACATGGCCGGCGTGGCCGCGTCGGCACATGCTCCGTTTATCGCCGCCGCCAGTCCGAAGTCGTTCAATATGGACCGCTTCTCGGAACTGTCGAACCCGCGCGACCTCGCCAAGATCTTCTCGAGCGTCGATTACGCTCCCTGGCAGTCATTCCGCGAATCGGAAGATTCACGCTATGTGGCACTCACCATGCCGCGCGTGCTGGCCCGCCTCCCGTACGGCTCGAAATTCGAACAGGTTTCCGAGTTCAACTTCGAGGAAGACGTCGACGGCACGGACCACGATAAGTACCAGTGGATGAGCGCCTCGTGGACGTACGCGGCCCGCATCACCGATGCTTTTTCAAAGTACGGCTGGATGGCACGCACCCGCGGCGTCGAAGGCGGCGGCAAGGTCGAGGGCCTGCCCGTTCACACCTTCCCGACCGACGACGGCGACGTTGCCATGAAATGCCCGACAGAGGTCGCCATTACGGAACGCCGTGAGAACGAACTGTCGAATCTCGGCTTCCTGCCGTTGATTCACTGCAAGAATCGCGATTTCGCGGCGTTCATGGGCGCGCAATCGTGTCAGAAACCGCAGAAATACGATCGCGACAACGCGACGGCGAATGCGGCCCTCTCCGCCAAGATCAACCAGATCTTCTGCGTTTCACGCTTTGCCCACTTCCTGAAGGTGATGGTGCGCAATCGTATCGGCTCCTTCATGGAACGCGATGAGATGGAGACCTGGCTCAACCGCTGGATCAACAACTACGTCGTTTCCAACCCGGAAGGAGCGGGCGACGAAACAAAGGCGAAATATCCCCTTTCTTCCGCTCGTATCGAAGTGCAAGACGTGCCGGGCCAGCCTGGAATGTATCGCGCGAAAGCATGGCTGCGGCCGCACTTCCAATTGGAGGGGCTCGATATTTCGCTCCGGTTGGTCGCCAAGCAATTGTCGAAGTAGAATCGTGCGGTTTTCGATGTGGGACAGGCCGGGCGGCCTGTCCCACATCCTGACAAAAAAGAAAATTCCAGATTACTTGTCCGAAGGTGCTTTCTCTTTCGCATCTCTCTTATGTAACGAGCGACGATGGTCAAAGATCAAAAAAGTTACTGATCGCCAACGCCGCTTCGGAAACTTTCAACTTCAGCTTTAGGAGCAAGATCATGCCGATTTACATGCAGTACGATGGAATCAAGGGCTCAGTTACGGAGGCCGGCCACAAGGAATGGATCGAACTCCAATCATGCCAAATGGGCACCCATCGGAACGTCACCTCGGCGGTCGGCGGCAGCTCCAACCGCGAAGCATCCGCCCCGTCGATCTCGGAAATCGTCATCACCAAAAACTTGGATGCCGCATCGGCGGAACTCTTCAGGGCGAGCCTCGTCGGCGAAGGCAAGAAGGTCAAAATCGACTTTTGTAAGACCGACAAGGACAAGCTCACGCCTTATTTACAGCTTGAACTGGAAAACACACTGGTTTCAAGCTTCAGTTTGTCGGGCCACGGCGGGTCCGGCAACTCGGCCCCGATGGAATCGCTCTCGATCAACTTCACCAAGATTTCCTTGAACCACTTGTCCCCGGACGAAAGCAACGCGAAGACCAAGCCAATCCGGGCGGGATACGATCTGTCCGCTGCCAAACCCGTCTAGGCGATCGATCGCCGGGGCGAGTCGGTTTGATCCGGCTCGCCCTGATTTCGTTTACACTAGCCAGAGGCGCTAACCGCTATGAACGCCAGCGAACTGTTTCAGGCCGGGCAACTCCAGGCGGCCATCGACGCCCAGATCCAAAAAGTAAAAACGAATCCGGCCGATCAGGCCGCTCGTTTCTTTCTTTTCGAACTGATGATGTTCGCCGGCGAACTCGAGCGGGCTCGCAAACAAATCGACGTCTTGCGTTACGACGAGCCCAAGGCTCAGGCCGGCGTCGAGATTTACAAGCAAGCGATCGATGCGGAAGTGATGCGCCGCAAGGTTCTCGCGGGGCAAGAGCTTCCGAAATCGCTGACGGTCGCACCCGAACACGTTCTTCAACGCCTGCAAGCACTCAAGCATTTCGCCGCCGGGGACGCCGACGCGGGAAGTGCCTTGATCGATCAAGCCAATGCGGCGATCCCGAATGTCAAGGCGTTGATCAACGGGAAACCAGTCGAGAACCTCCGTGATGCCGACGATTTGTTCGGATCGGTGCTCGAAGTTTTCGGACCGGGCGGATTGTACTGCTGGGTGCCGCAGGAGCAGATCGAAACCTTGAGCATGAACCCGCCGAAGTCGCCGCGCGACGTGCTCTTGATGCCGGCCAACTTGTCGATCAAGGACGGGCCAAGCGGTGACGTGCTGCTGCCGGCCATCTACCCCGGTAGTCACACGAACACTGACGATGCGCTTCGTCTCGGCCGGGCCACCGACTGGTCCGGCGAAGACGGCCGACCGCTGCGCGGCGTTGGCGGCCGGCTCTTCCTGACGGGAGAATCGGACACTTCGCCGCTATTGCACTGGCGGGATTTTCAGGCGGCCGTGACCGAGTGATTTTCGTTTTAGCCGCTCCTCGGAGGGTTTCCGTAGAGGAGCGCGACCATCCATGGCGGAGCACGCGATTGCATGGCTCGTCTCGAAGTAACCCTGGGCCTGCTTCCCTCCATCATCGATCGGCTGATCGATCCGGAGTCGGCGGGGACTGCCATCATGATCGGCTACGATGTCCCGCAAATGTACCGGGCCGTGCTCCGCGACCTCGAAGAACTGTTGAATACCCGGCAAACGTATCGGGATCTTCCCGAAGCCTACACCGAAGTACACGATTCGATCATCTGCTACGGCTTGCCGGATCTCATGTCCATTGATTCCGTATCTTCTAACACGCGGAGCGCGATTGGCCGGGCGATCCAACACGTCATCGAACGCTTTGAACCGCGTTTGCGTGATGTACGGGTGAACGTGCTCGATCCCGGTGAAAACTGGGTCCGGCATTCCGTGCGTTTCCGGGTCGATGCCCGCTTGGCCGTCGATCCCGCCCCCGATGTGGCGTTTGACACGATTCTCGAAATGGCCTCCGGCCGATACCAGGTGACCAAAGCCGCGAATGAATGAATCGCTTTATCAGCACTATGAAGGCGAACTCCACTTCATCCCAAGTCGTACCCCGCCGCCGCGGCCCGGCTGCAACTCGAGCCGAACCGGAGTGCCGATCCGCACGTCGAACGGCTGATCGAGGCGTTCGCGCTTTTGACCGCGCGCGTTCAGCAGAAACTCCACGATGAGTTTCCCGAATTAACCGACGCACTGCTGCACGTCCTCTACCCACACTACCTCGCGCCGATTCCGTCGCTGGCGATGTTGCAATTCGACCTCGACCCGACTCGCGGAAATCCGAAAGGGGTGCCGATCCCCGCAAAAAGCATGCTGCGGGCACCGCGGGTGGGCGATGTCGCCTCGCGGTTTCGCACCTGTTATCCCGTGACCCTGTGGCCGATCACAATAAACGAAGCAAAACTACTGCCGCCGCCGTTCCCGCCAGGGATCACGCCGCCTGATCGCGCCAGCGCGTTTATTCGTCTGCGATTGCAAGCGCCCGGCGAAGTCACTTTCGGGCAAATGCAGTTGGATCGGCTGCGGTTTCACTTGCACGGCGACCACCTGCTCACCTTTCCGCTCTACGATCTGTTGATGAACGGCGTGGTCCAGGTGATGTTCCGGCTGACGGATGTGAAAGGGGCCGCCCCGATCGTCCTGTCTCCGGAGGAGTGCCTCCACCCCGTCGGTTTCGGGCTCAATGAGGGCTTGCTCCCCTATCCGAAGCAATCGTTCCCCGGCTATCGCTTGCTTACCGAGTATTTCGCGTTTCCATTCAAATTTCATTTTTTCGATTTGAGCGGCTGGGACCTCCTCCGCCAGGCGGGGGCGTCGCGGCAAGTCGAGGTTATTTTCTTCCTGGTCCGCGGGCATGGCCGGCTCGAACAGGCGCTCGATGCGTCGATGTTCCGCCTCGGCGTGACGCCGATCGTCAATCTCTTTGAGATGACGGGCGAGCCGATCCCGTTGACACACGTGAAGCACGAATACAAGATCATGCCGGAAGTCGGTGAGCCGCGCGGCTACGAAGTTTATTCGATCGATCAGGTGACTGGCGCGACCCCTGATGGCCAGAACACCGATTTTCGGCCGTTCTACAATTTCCGCCACGGCGGCGATCGCAAGAACCAGGAAACCTTCTGGTATTCCACCCGCCAGGATTCGTTGATCGAGGGCGATCACGGCACCGATGTCTTGCTCAATCTCGTCGATCTCGGCTTCGATCCCGCCAAGCCTGCAGAGACGGTGCTGGTCGTCCGCATGACCTGCACGAATCGCGACTTGCCGAACAATCTGCCACGTCAGTCGGACGAGGTCCGTTTCGACATGGATTTTTCCGCCCCCGGTGCCCGCGTCCGCACCCTGCGCAATCCAACCACGGTCAAGCGGCCTCCATTGCGGCACGGTGCCCACTGGCGGCTCCTTTCGCATCTCACCCTCAATCATCTCTCGTTGGGCGAAGGGCAGGGAGAAGAAGGCCGCGATGCCCTCAAGGAAATCCTGCGCATGTACGATTTCCACGAACCCGAAGATGCCGCTTCCACTGTGGCTCAGAACATGATCGACGGCATCGTCGATCTGAAGAGCCGCCGTGTCGTGGCCTGGACCGGTGGACCGACGGCAGGCGGCTTCGGCCGCGGCATCGAAATCACCATCGAGTTCGACGAGGCCAAGTACGTCGGCGTCAGCATGTACCTGTTCGCCGCCGTGCTCGAACGCTTTTTCGGTTTGTATGTTTCGATGAACTCCTTCTCGCAATTGGTGGCTCGCGTCAAGCAACGCGAGGGCGAACTGAAACGCTGGCCGCCGCGGGCGGGGGATCAGGCGTTAGTTTGATTTTGAACGAGCGGGGTTGCTTCAGCGCCCCGTGCATTCAAACACGGGGCGCTGACGCAACCCCGCTCGTCGGTCTTGGACTTCGCAAGGGAAGACCTGAATGAAATCGGTGCGCGAACTCCTCGATACCGAGCCTTATCGCTTCGATTTTTTCCAGGCCGTGCGCGTCCTGGAAAAAATCCATCGCGACAAGCTGCCCGTTGGCCTGACGCACTCGCCGGAAGATGAGATCGTGCGCTTCCGCGCGCATCAGTCGCTTACCTTTCCCCCCAGTGCGATTTTCGAACTGCTTAAGCCCGATTTCGATCGGCCTTACCAGTTGATGACGGTCTCCTTCATGGGCTTGACCGGGCCCAGCGGGGCCTTGCCGACTCATTACACGCAGATGATGATGGATCTGGGCCGCGACGTGCGCGGCCCGGAACGCCGTGCCCTGCGCGATTGGTTCGATCTCTTCAACCATCGCTTTATCTCGCTTTTCTACCGGGCCTGGGAAAAGTACCGCTTTCCAATCGCCTACGAACGAGGCGAGCCCGACCCGCGTGAACCGGATTCATTCACGCGCTCGGTGCTCAGTCTCATCGGCCTCGGCACGCACGGCCTGCGCAATCGACTGCAAGTTCACACGATTCGTCAGGAACTTACCGACTGGGAACCGAAGCGAGTGCCGCTGGCCAAGATCGACGATCTGGCCCTGTTCTACTTCTCGGGCATCTTGTCGCAACGGCCGCGCAACGCGGTGAATTTGCGGATTTTGATCGCCGAATATTTCGACATGCCGGTCGAGGTGAATCAATTTCGCGGCCAATGGCTGCCGATCGAACCGCCGCACCAGACGTGCCTGGGTAGCCACGGCATGCTCGGCCTGAATACGGTTGCCGGCGACCGCGTCTGGGACGTTCAATCGCGATTTCGCCTCCGCGTCGGCCCGCTCAATTACGAACGATTCGAAGAGTGCCTACCCGATCGTTCCCCCATCACGGAACGGAAAACGTTCTTCATGATCGTTCAACTGGCTCGCAAGTACGTCGGCCCGGAACTCGATTTTGACGTACAACTGGTACTCGAGGCCGCCTCGGTCCCCGAAGTTCAATTGACGGAAGGCTCAGGACTAGGCCCAAGATTGGGCTGGAACACCTGGCTCATCAGCGACACGGCGTTAGAGGATGTTGACGATGCGGTATTTGATGGGGAACTGGTGACGGCGGTGTGAATCGTTTCAAACAACCAGCGCCGGGTGCGAAAAATCGCGGAACGGGCGAATCGTGGACCGGAACGCGGGGCCGGGGAGATAGACGGTGCCCCATTTGCGGCTGCGGATGCGCATCGATTGTTTGTAGTCGGCGACGGAAATGGCCCGCATCAGGTAACGGCGGCCGCGCCAGTGCCAGAGATCGACGGTGCCGGGCGGCAATTCGACCGTCGGAGCCAAGTGGTAGATGAAGACGAGCAGGCCCAGCGAACCCGAGCCGAACTGGCGTTCCCAGCGATCCAGACCGTCGATGTCGTCCTGGGTCGACCAGTTTTGCCAAACGTAGGTCGGTTTATCGTTCTTGCCGCCCGGATATTTGCGGCCCTTGACGTCGATGAGCAGGCGCTCGCCGTGGGCATGCACGATGAAATC
>JAIOQJ010000338.1 GCA_021413475.1 Planctomycetota bacterium
ACACAGGAATCGCAAACGATGGCTCCCGCCGATCCGAAAGCTCTGGAAGCGAAGTACAAGCCGAAGCAGTTCAAGGTGCTGCCGCTCAATCAACAACTCTGCTCAATTCGCTTGAGCCCTGATGGCAAGCTGCTCGTGGCGGGGACGTTCGAGGGCGGGCTGCGCCGTTGGGATTTTTCCACCGATCAGTTCACCGAACTCACGCCGCTCGCCGGGCACAACGGCTGGGTGCAGTCGATTGCCTTCCACACCGACGGCAAACGGCTCTTTTCCTGCGATTCCTGGGGCCGGCTTTCCGCGTGGCCGATCGCCGAGAAGGACGCCAAGCCGCTCTGGTCGATCGCCGACGCTCACGACGGCTGGATCCACGCCATCGCACTCTCGCCTGATGGAACCAAGCTGGCGAGTGCCGGCCGCGACAAGACCGTCCGAATCTCATCCACGGCCGATGGTAAGAAAATTGCGGTCTTCCCCCATACGGAAGACGTACTCTCCGTTGCTTTCCATCCGGATGGCAAGTCACTTGTCTCCGGTGATCACAAGGGGATCATTCGCCAGTGGGACCTCGCGACCGGCAAGGCGACCCGCGAGTTCGACGCGAAGACAATGTACATGCTCGATCGGATTCAGGACGTCGGCGGCGTCCGCTGTTTCCTGTTCGATAAGGCGGGTTCGATCCTCATCGCTGGCGGCGCGATCCCGACCTCCGGGGGTTTCGTCACGGCCACCAGCGTGATTCTCGTCTACGATTGGGCCACCGGGAAAGTGAAACACACGATCAAGAGCGCGGACGACAAGCAGGGCTACGTTCTCGATATGGCTTTCCATCCGGACGGGTTTCTGATGGCCGTCAGTAGCGGTCAACCGGGAACTGGCAGACTCTTCTTCCAGAACTTGGAAGACCCCCAGGCCTTCTTCAGTCAGCCCCTGGCGAACTGCCATGCGCTGGCATTGCAACCGGGTGGCCGCCTGATCGTCTCCGCGACCAACGCCAACAGCGCGGGGAACGGCAGGCCTGGGAAGGGCAAGGAAGACTATCCGGGAAACTTCTCGCCGTTGCACGTTTTCGATTTTCCAGCACCGAAAAAGTGACGTGGTTTGGCCGTAGTGCAAGCGTCTCGCTTGCACGTCCGCGCGATTAGGGTTTCCGTGCAAGCGAAACGCTTGCACTACGAGGCATTTACGGATTCACGGTCCAGCGTTGCGGCGGATGCCAGCCCGGTTCGAGCTTAAAATGCTTGTTCAGAAAGAGATTCTTCGAGCGATTGAAGAACATGTCCTGGGGATACGTGACTGACGGCCGGCAATTAGCGGCCTCGAAGAGGCCGATGTGGATGAGGGCTTCTACGACGACTTCCGCGCACATGTAATTGGACCGCTCGCCGTGGGACTTGCCCATGAAATAGGATTTGATCGGCCCGCGTGAACGCAGCATCGTCACCTGGCCGGCCAATCGTAGCCAGGCGTAGTCTTTCCCATCTTGCCGCAAAGCAAATTCCGTCAAACATCGCGATTGTCGTTCCGTCAGGGGAACGGCACGCCGACGGATCCAGATCCTTCCATTCCAACTCTGCAAACGGCACGCCATCGGACATAATCGCACGTACATCGTGTCGTTCGGCCCCGATTCGAGCAGCCGATATTCTCCGTCTGGCATCTGAAACACGAGCGCCACATGGTATGGAGGCCCCGTCAAAGCCAATCGGTAAGTGATGTGCCAGAAAGGCATATCGTCCCAGAAAAAAACGAGGTCGCCCGCTTGCGGCTGGTATTCCACGGGCTTGCCGCGTAAGCAGTCGTCGAGGCAGTACGCGGGTTCGTAAACATATGGTTTCTTGACCTCGCTGACCGGCTCCCCACATGGGCAAATGCCAAAGAGTGAAGCCGTCAGCAGTAGGGCCGAGTTCATCGAGATGCTCCATACTCCCTTGAAGGAAACGAACCTTCATCCGTCTTATCTGGCGATCCAGAGCCAAAACTTGAGGCGTTCAAAGCGCCTTCCGGGTTGTGCGGATTGTGCCGCCGGACCGTTTCGGTGAAGTTTGCCTAGCTTGCCACGGCGAGCCAGATCGCGTGAGCGCCTGTAGATTTTAATGCAAAAACTCCAGGCGCTCACGCGACCTGGCTCGCCGTCGAACGTTAATCGGACCAGCGTTTCATCTAGGCACAAACCCAGTCTCAACTTATAATCCGCCTTCGCCTATTTGCCACGGATGGGAGTCGAGGCCATGCGACGGATCGCGATTTTGAATCAGAAGGGCGGCGTCGGCAAGACGACGACCGCCGTCAATCTGGCGGCAGCCTTGGCCAGGATGGGCCAGAGCGTTTGCCTGCTCGACCTCGACCCGCAAGCCCACGCCACCACGCACGTCGGCATCGAGCCGGACGGCGAACGGCCATCCATTTACGATGTGCTCGTGCGCCAGTGTCCGCTGGCGGATGTCCGCCGCGACATCGGCCAGGGTTTTAGCGTCGTCGGCTCCGATCTGAACCTTGCGGCCGCCGAGGTGGAACTGGCCGGTGTGGTCGGCCGTGAAGTGATCCTCCGAGAGGCCATCGAATCCGACGCCGAACGGCCGGATGTGATGCTGATGGATTGCGCCCCGTCGCTCGGCGTGCTAACGCTAAACGCCCTGGCCGCGACCGATGAAGTCTTCATTCCCCTGCAACCGCACTTCTTCGCCCTGCACGGCCTGGGCAAATTGCTGGAGACCACGACGCTCGTCAGCCGGCGGATCAATCCGGCGTTGAAGGTCTCGGGGATCGTCGTGTGTCTTTATGAAGCGGGCACGAAGCTGGCCCATGAAGTAATCAGCGAAGTCGAATCGTTCCTCGAAAAGAGCCGGGGCACCAAGGTCCCCTGGGCCGATGCCGTGCTGTTCGAGACCCGTATTCGCCGTAATATCAAACTCGCGGAATGCCCGAGCCACGGACAGACGATTTTCGAGTATGCGCCGGGGTGTCCCGGGGCGCGCGATTACGAGGCGCTGGCGCGTGAAGTGAGTGGGATTGCGATCGAGAAACAGGATCGCGAGACGGCGGGGGTGTAGAGTTTTCCGCCTTTTCTTAGCCCCGGATGGGGCGACGGAATGTAGCCACGGGTGGAGCGGAGCTCGGCTTTAGCCGGGCGGAGCGGAACCCGTGGTTGACTGATGTAAAATACAATCGGGGCGAGTTGACAAGGGCTATTGTTTCCACGGGTTCCGCTTCGCTTCACCCGTGGCTACATTCCGCCGCCCCATCCGGGGCTAATACAAAAACCGAAATCCATCATTTCGCCATAACAACCTTCAATTCTTGCTCCGACGTCAAACTCAGATAAAATCCGTGCGGGTCGTTGCCGTTGACGATCTTCATCAGCACGGTGTTGTTGCCCTTCTTGAGCTTCACCGCGATCTTGTGCCGCTCCGGCGTGGCGGCGAAGTGGTCGCGGTTTTCGAAGACTTTCGTGCCGTTGACCCAGATCTTCGCACCGTCGTCGTTTCCTAACAGGATCGTCGCTTCTTGATCGACGAGCGAATCGATTTGCTGGTAAAGGTACGACGTGGTGTTGGTTGTCGATCCCGGTCCTTGGCGGGCAGCGAGATTCACATAGCCGGTGCCATCCTGCCGGATCGGGGCCCATTTCACCGGGCCGTTCTTGCCCTTGTAGGTCGCGGACAAATCGATCGTCGTCGCCTTCTCGGGTTCGTACTCGGCATCAAGGCCCTTATCGTCCTGATTCTCGAACGGGCCGGCGATGTGCCAGGTTTCCGGCGTCAGTGAGGCCGTCTTCAGGGTGAAGAGATATTCGACCACGTCGATCAGGTCATCCTCGGTGAAGCCCTTGATGACGTCCTCGGGCATGATCGACACCGGACTCTTGGTCCGGCTTTCGATGTCGGCCTTGGCGAGTTTGGTGTCTTTGCCGTTGGCGTCGCGGATGATCACGCCGGCGGCGTTGTCCTCGACGAGCAGGCCGAGGATGTTCGTCCCGGCCGTGGTTTCGATCTTCCATTGCAAGTACTGGTCGGCGATCGCCTTGCTGGGTAGCAGCAGCGATTCGTAGAGGTTTTCCTTGCTCGCCTTCTTGCCGATCATCGAAAGATCGGGCCCGATGTTGCCGCCGGTGCCGCGGACGGTGTGGCACTTCAGGCACTGCGTCTCACCCTTCAAGCTCGCGGCCAGGACGGCCCGACCGTGCTCGGCATTGCCAATTCGCTTGGCGAGTTCCGTGACTGTCGGCAGCTTCTTCGGATCGAGCTTGCCGGGGGCGGGGAACAGCAACAAAGCCCGGTTGCGCAGGCCCTGGTAAGGGCTGTTGCGAAGCAGTTTGCCCGCGTCGGCGAGGAGGTCCGTCGGCAGTTGCTTCTTGTCGGCGGCATCGAGAAGCCATTGCGTTCCGGTCGGGGAACCGGCCAGAGCTTCCAGGGCGGCCCGGCGGCTTTTGCCCCCCGCATTCTGGTTCAGCACCATTTCACTGAGGGCCGTGAGGGCACGCGGCGCGGTGTTATCCTTGCTCCCTTTCGCGGCTGGTGTTAGATGGGCTCCGAAGGCATTGATCGTCTCGATCGCCAGCAATTCGCTGACTTCCAGGCCGGGCTTCAGCATCGCCTCCAGGGCATCCATCGCTTTGGCCGTCTTCAATTTGCCGAGCGTGCGCACGGCTTCGAGCCGGGCTGCGTTCTCCACTTTGTCGTCGGCCGATTTCACGTTGGTGGCAATCTTCGCCACTTCGTCGACTTGTTCAACGACATTGGCCGCCCCGATCAATTGCAGGCCGTTGATCTTGGTCGCGGGACTGGCGAGCAGACCATCGATGGCGGCCGTCAATTCCTTGCTCCCTTGCAACCCCTTCCACTTGCCGGGTAGGAAGAGTTGAATCTGGCTGATGGCCCGCGTCTTCACCTCGGCCGGGACATCGGATTTCAGCAGGGCGAGCATCGTCTGCCCCGCCGCGACGTCGTCGCTCGCGGCCAGGATATCGATGATGCGTGCCTTCTGCGGCCCGGTCAGCTTGGCGTCGGCCAGCAGTTTCTCCATTCGCGGCAACACCGACTTGGGCCGCAGTTCCCACACTAGGTCGGCCACCTTGTCGTTCCACTCGGGAAAGTGCTTGTCGAAATCGGCGAGAATCGCGTCGCGGCGTTCCGGGTCGGTGCCGCAGGCGATGTTGAGGGCGGCGAGGTAGGTGCGGTCTTGGCCGTCGTAGAGTTTGGCCAGATTGTAAAATGGTGCACTAACCTGTTGTAGTTCGATTTTTGGGAATGATAGTAACATCTCGCGTCGGGTGGGCACAGTCAATGCGTTCAAGTCAATTCCCGGAAATAGTGATTCCTTTGCCGGCGATGGAATATTCCGCCCACTCCACATGCGCATTCCCACTATTTGGACATGCGGCTTGTCACTCTTTATGTGAGACTTAGAGAAATTGAGAAAGGGGCTGCTAAGTTCGACTAGCCAAAGCAAACGCGCATCGGTGAAATCGTCAATCTTAAGTTTTTCTGTACCGGCCATGAAGTAGTTGTCTTTCTTTGCTGCGGGATACGCAGCTCTGGCAAGTTGTTGAGTCGCTAAGCACGGAGAACCGAGGACCTGGACGAAATTCTTGAAAGCATCCAACTTCACCTCCGGCACCTTATACCCCTTATGCCCCTTCGGCGTCACGCGATAGACGCGGCCATCAGTGGGGTCGCCCATGCCGTGGCCGCCGACGCCGCGGTCGTACCAATCGGCGATGAAGATGCTGCCGTCGGGGGCGACCGTGACGTCGGACGGGCGGAACCAGTTATCGGTGCTGGTGACGATCACTTCTTTTTCAAGTTCGTAGCCCGCACCCTTCGGCTTGATGTGGAAGGCACGCACTTCGCGCGGGCCGGCATCGCAGTGCAGGAGTTGGCCCTGGTATTTCTTCGGCAGCAGCGTCCCTTCGTAGAAGCAGATGCCCGTGGGTGAGCCGAAACCGGTGCGCATCGTCTTGTGGACGATGCCCGGCTGCTCTTCGTGCCAGTGGCTTTGGCCCGGGCCGCGCGGGTGGTAGCCGTAATTGCCGCCCGGCATGACGTGGCAGATGCGGGTCTGCTGGTTGCCATCGTCGTCGTTATCGGAGAGCCAGATCTCGCCGAACGAGTTCACGCAGCACTCGTAATTGTTGCGGAAGTTGTGGGCGAGCAGTTCGAGGTTCTTGCCATCCATATCGCACCGCCAGACGGTGCCGGCCCGGCAATCGGTTGGGTTCGTGTTAAACTTCGGCCCCTTGCCGTCGCTCGCTTGCAGGTTCTTCACGCCCTGATCGCCGACGGTGAAATAGAGCTTGCCATCCGGCCCGATGTTGATGCCGTGCACGCCGTGATCGTGATCGAAACCGCCGAAGCCCGTGAGGAATTTCGTGGGCGGGCCGTCGGCCTTCAGGTCGCCGTCCTTGTCTTCAAACACGAGGATGTCGGGGGATTGGCAGACGAAGACGCGGTAAGAGATCGCACCTTTCTTGTCGGGATTGGGATACGGGGCAACGGCGACACCGAGCGGCCCGTAGATTTCCTTGCCTTGATAGAAGACGTGCGACTTGTCCGCCTTGCCCGTACCGGTCGTGTCTTCGAGGACGACGATGCGGTCGCCTTCTTCGCGCAGAATCGGCCGTTTGAAATTCGTTCGCCGATAGTTGACGGCCTCGGTGATCCAGACCCGGCCCTTGTCGTCCACGTCCATTGAGGTCGGGTTGATGACCATCGGCTCCGCGGCGAATAGCTCGATTTGCAACCCGTCGGCAACGACGAATTTCTTCATCGACTCCTCGGGCTTCAATTGAGCCTGAGCGGCGGAGATAAACAGAAGACCCACGAACGCGGCGAAGAATGTTATGCGCTTCATACGACCGGAACTCCGGGGGAGGGAAAGATTGTTTTTTTAGTTTAGCGAACGGATGCGGGGTGAAGCCAGAAGAATGAGGAATTACCGGGCGTGCCAGGTTGCGTAAGCTCCTGGAGGACTTCAAAGGCGAGCCAGGTTGCGTAAGCTCCTGGAGAACTTAAACCAAACACGGATTTCACGGATAGCACGGATAAAGCCGCCATCATCTGATTCCAGGTCTTATCAGTGTCATCCGTGAAATCCGTGTTCAAAGAATTTGCGCACGCCGCGTCGATTTTGAAGCCATGAAACACGGATAAGACCGAGTTGGCATGCGAAAGTCTCTCTTGAAGGCGAACGTGGGGACCACGCCCTTTTTATTTGGGACGCCAAGGCACGCCGGATGATTCTCACCCCCCGCGCTCCACCCTCAATGAGAATCATCCCAAACCGTGAGAATCATACAGAGAATGAGAATCAACAAGGCCTGCAACGTCGTATCTATATGCGAAATCGAAGTTTACAATTGGGTGGAACGAAGGCGAATCCGCAAGGATTCGGGGGCCTGACGTGCAAAGCCCCGTGTGCCACAAGGTAAGAATCGATCCACGGCGCGGAAGCTGCAACCAAAACCAAAACAAGAATTTGAACTACAGCGCGGGCAACCCGCAACCCAAGAATTTTCACCACTGAGGCACCGAGAACACAGAGAAGACAAGATGGCTAAAAATGCAGCCAAGGCGCATTGCCATCGTAGCCGAACTCGCAAGAGTTCGGGTGCTTTAATCTCGTTCCCACGCTCCGCGTGGGAATGCCGTTATTCACGCTCCGCGTGACGTATTCGACTCGCCAGAGCAGACCAAGCAGAGCGTGGAAGATGGCATTCCCACGCGGAGCGTGGAAACGAGAGTGTCGCCTCCTGAAATTGTGTTACGAAAACAGCAAACCAGGAATGAGAAGTACAGAGAGCACAGAGAATAATGCGAAAATATCCTGCTTTCTCTGTGTTCTCTGTGCCTCTGTGGTTCATTTCTTCTCTTGGTTGTGGCTCAGCCTCGCCAAGTTTCGGCCCGGTTCTATCCGTGGCTACAAATTCTTCGTAGGCTGCAACACTTGATTCAGATGGGGGCGGCCTTTACTTCACCCCCAAGGCCGCCTTATCCTCGGCCCAGAGTTTTTCGATTTCGTCATGCGTTGGAGGCGTTCCGATTTTTCGCCAACCCTTGTCTGCTGCCTTGGCCTCTGGCACGTTGTCGAGTATCTTCTCAAACGGCTTGAAGCGCCGCAGGAAGCCGCCGCCGAGGAGGGCGCGAGAGTGCAGCATATTCGTGTAGGTCAGTCGGCCGCCGAACTCCGTTTCCGCCCGAATCGCTTCCAAAATGGCTTTCTCGTCTTTGCCTTGGCCGACCTGTTGAGTTCGCAGCCTGAGCGTCAAGTAGTGGAGATATATGCGCAGGTGATCGATCCGGGCGATGCAGTCGGGCCGGTCCTTTGCTTTTTGGCACGCGTCGTCGAGGTCTTTGAATAGGACCGTGAGCTTCTCCTGGTCCAAAGGTGGTTCCTTGGCATCGCCGGTTTCGTCCACGACTTCTCCCATCCCGGCCGCGGCCCCGCCGTACCAGTGGACGTAGTAGCGTTCCATCGCCCCGGCAGCGGGTCCAAATGCTTTCTCATAGAAATCGCGAAGCAGAGCCTTCACATCCGCGTTGACGTCCCACATCAACTGGGCGGCGAGGTAATAGGAAAGCCCGCGCGGGGCCCAGTTGTTGGACGATTCGGCATTGATCGAGGAAACGCCGTTCTTGTGGTAGAAACGCAACGATTCTTGAAGCTTGTCGGGCGCGAGTTTCTTCTTCCCGGAACTCGCATCCCAATCCCACTGATAAACGCTGAAATAGTCGTAAATGCCCGCCCGGCACTCTTGCTTCTTGAATGCCGTCAATTGTTCTTCCAATGTTAAGTCCGTTCGTCGGAACCCGGTCGTCACCTGAAGAAACACGTTCGGGTGCATTCGGAACGAAGGCGGGTGCGAGTAGGCGCTATAGGCCATGCAGCCGATGAGAGTCTTGGGATGCTTTTCCGCCACGGCAGCGGCCACCTGATTGACACAACTGAAGAGCGTTTCCGACGTGACATTGATGAGGACGCCATCCGGCCGCTTGGCGAAGGTAGTCGAGTGCTTCTTGTACGGCCCTCCACCCCGGCAAACGGCCATGCAACGTTCGCATTCGCAGTAGCCTAGTCCATCGGGCGGGCTCATGGAAATCATGCTCGCGCCCCCGCTCGCCTGATCGAGTGCATACTTGATCGCGCGTTTGATGACGTCAGGATGACTGTAACACGGCTTGGAAGCCTTGCGCTGGCCGTCGACCAGGGCGAACCACTCCGGGTGGTCCACGAAGTCCTTTTTGGCATCGATCCCAAACCAGGTATGTCCGAGTTTGATGTCGACCGGACCGCCCATGCGATTGTGGCGATTCCACTCGGTCAAGTCTTTGGCACACGGAGCGTAGGCGCCGAAGCCGTACCAGATGCGGCGGTCGATGGCGAAACTGGGTGCCTGCCGCACATCGCAGGCGATTTCGATCGTCTTTTGCCTGGGGATCACTTCCCAAACCTGGCCCGGAAAGAACCAACGGCAGCCTAGCCGATGAAGAAACGTGGTAACCGCGTGACGCACGCCGAGGGCTTCGTGGCCGATCAAGTAGATGTTCGCCCCGTCGGTCTTGAGGACGAACCCTTCCGCGGCCAGCTTGGCCGGCTCCTCGATTTTCAACGAGGGGAAGTCAGCCGCGAGCCCCACATAAATCCCGCCGCTCTCTTTCGCGGGCTTCTCCACTCGAAACTCGGCCCCTGAGATTTCCTTCAGATAGCGTTTGAGTTCCTCGACTGGTTCCTTGACACTGCCGGCGATGATTGGAAGGAGGGGTAGCCCGTCCTTCGTGATAGCTACTGCCGGGGACGCGGGCGGCGCGGCCTTGACCTCGACCGCTGCCAGCAGCAAGAGGATCCCAGTTGATGCGATGGCCCATCCACCGAGTGCGGCCTTCGGAGTTCCCGTATTCGAAATGTGCATGCGATTTCCTGGTTAGATTGGGGCGCGGGCTCACCGCACCCGCGAGGTTCGACTTAAAGACGGGCTTTGGCCGAGAATGAGATTGGCGTATTGCAAAAATCACATCGTTCCTGACGTGCAGGCCTCCTTCTCAATCCGGCCGCAACCCTCAACCCCGTTTCAAATTGATTTTGATCTGAACTCTAGTGGGGCTTCGCCTCAGACCGACGAGATTCTTTGTTCATAGTGACCCGCTTTAGCGGGTCTGGCCGCCCAGATCCGCTAAAGCGGTCACTACGAACGATCGCTCAAAACTTGACTCATCCGCTATGAGTCTTGCGGAACAAGTAACCTCGAAACGACAAATCACTTCACCGGGGAAAGGACGAAGTGCAACTTCTGCGGCTTGGCGGCGTCGCGGATCTTGGCGTCTGCCTCCTCCACCTGCTTCGTCAAATCTACCAGCGAGGCCTTCGCGGCGGCCGGGTCGGGCTTTGGGGCGTCCTTCTTCGGCGGTGCGTCCTTCCCGGCCGCCGTCCGGGACGCCGACCGCCACTTGCCCACGAGACCCTCCTTCGCTGCCACCGCGGCGAGCACCGCCAACCCCTGAGCGGCGATCGGGTTCGGGGTCTTCGCCTTCGGGTTGGCGGGAAGGTTCGTCAGATTCACCCCGTCGGCTAGGGCCTTCGCGGATAGCGTCCCGCACGCAGCCCCGTTGATTGTCAGCGTATATTCAGCCTCCTTCAGCCCAGTCACCTTCAGCGTGTACTTGCTCAGGTCGAGAACGTCCGGGGCGATCGGCAGAATCACCCGGGCGTTTTCCGGGATTGGGAACGGCAGCGTCTCGTCCAGCCGGTCGAACGACAGAGTGCCGCCGTCCGCCTTCGCGTTGGTGATCGCGCATCCCTTCGCAGCCGTCACGGTCCCGGCCGCGTCGAGCGTCGCCTCGCTCACGAACCCTTCGGCCCCAAGAGACTTCAGCAGTGACGCCGCCATCATCAGTTGGCCTGGGGCGCCGGGGTGGACCGCGTCGCCTGTCAGATTGATTCCCTTCGCGTCCTGCTTGTTCTTCGCCCATACTTCGACGAGCGCGTGGAACTGGTCGGCATAGGGGATCTTTTCCTTCTCGGCGAACGGCTTGAGGGCAGTCGCGTACTCATCGAGTCGGGCGTTCCTCGCCGCGAACTTGCCGGCCCCCAGCCCGTCATTGACCGGGCTGGCCGACAAGATCACCGGCCGCGCTCCGGCCTCCTTGATGCGAGCAACCATCGTGCCCATGTTCGAGATGAACTTCTCGGTCGGGGTGCCGCCGGCGTCGTTCATCCCCAATTCGACCGACACCACGGTCGGCTTCCACCCGGCCAAGTCGTAATCGAATCGGGCGAGGGTGCTGGGGATGGTGTGGCCGCCGACGCCGCTGTTGCGAAACGCGAACTTCAGCTTCGGATAGCGAGCGTAGCAGAACGCCTCGAAGTAATTCGAGTGCAGATGCTGGGCGGTGATACTATCCCCGGCCATCACCCACACGTCGCCGTCCTTGAGCGGGAACGCGACCGGTTCGGCAGCGTGGAGTGGAAGGGCGAGCAGCATGGCTAGCAACGCGGCGGGCAGGAAACGGAGGAACATGGTGGAGAACTCCGAGGAAGGAGAGGATCGGGACACGGGGCAAGAGGGGCATCTTAACCCCGGCCGGGGGCGGGGGCCAGTAGGCGAATTGAACTTCCGGCTCGATCGCCCCGACAGGTGGGCTTAAGCGGTTTGTCGAAAACCTACTTCGGAAAACGGGGCGATCACGAGAGCCCCGGCTCCCGCCGCCCGCGCACGATCATCAAGGACCAGCAGAGGGGCAGGGCGGTGAAGAGCAGTCCGGTCAGAATGATTTTGCCCAGGTTCCACCAGATTGTCTGAGCATCCCCTCGTGGTATCCCTGCCGCCTGCCAAACGGCAAAAGCGTAAACGGCACCGCAAATTCCCACCGCGAGCGGCAGCAGCGAAACGCTAACAACGTGACGTCGAGCCCAAGGGGAACCACTCTTACGGCTCGCCCGAAAACAGATGACGCAAGCCAGGATCGTCGCGAGCAAAATCGCCGGCCCGATGATCCAACCGCAGGAATTGATGAGGAGAAGAGGATTCATTCGATCGCTCCATGGGGTGGCGGCACACGTGGATGTGGGTGAAATGACCTGATGCCATTTTGACTAGAGGAATGGGGGAATGCAAGGATGCGATTCTCACTTTCCGCGGCTCGCAATGATGCCGAGGAATCTGAAATTCACAAAGGCTCAGGTTGTGCGATCCTCCGCTGGAATGTAAATCAACAAGCAGTCGCGGAAGCCAGCTTGTGGGGCCCTGTTTAATACCTCAGTCTCCGGCATCGCCCTTAAGAATGGAACCAGGCCCATGTTTCGCTCGCGCAAATGGCTCGTGATCGTCTCCGGGATGTTGATTGCCTCGCTTGCGGCAAACACGTTTCTGTTATGGATGGTGAAGAAGCAGCACATTGGCATGCTGAAGGTCCGGCTCGATCCGACCGATGAAATTCGCTTTGTGAAGCTCAACGCCGAACAGGCACCGGTGAAACCGGGTGAAAAGCGTGTCGTGTTCGCGGGTGCTTCGCGAATCGATATGTGGGAATCGTTACCCAAAGTGGCAGGCTGCCAAATGGTCAACCGCGGCCAGTCGCATAACACGAGTGCTCAACTTCGCCTTCGTTTGGAGCGCGACGCAATCGCCCTGAAGCCCGATGTGGTGTTTCTCGAAGTGGGAGTCAACGATCTGAAAACCATCGGCCTTCTCCCCGATTTCGAGCGGACGATGACCGACCGGCTAAAGGCAAACCGTTCCGCCATGATCGAGCGATTGAATGAAAAGGGCATTCATGTCATCGTCAGCACGATATTCCCATTTGGCGACGTGCCCTTGCATCGAAAGCCATTCTGGTCGGACCGCACGCTGACGGTTCGCGAAGAAATCAATCGCGAGGTGCGCGAACTCAAAGGACCGCTGATCACGGTCTTCGACGCTGACCCGGTATTCTCGGCGGAAGGCCGTATGAAAGCAGAGTACCAACTCGATGAATTCCACCTGAACGCGGCAGGATACGAGGCATTGAATCGAGCGATCACGCCCATGATCGAGAAAATTGTCCGTTAACCCGACGCGCTAGCGAGGGTCTGAACACTCCCTCGCTAGCGCGTCGGGTTAACGCAACCTTGGGTCTGCCCCCCGGCCATCTCGTCCATATCACTGATGGGATGCAAATGCACACATTCTGGCAAACCGCCCGATCGCGGATGATTCTCGATCCCTCGATCATCAACTTGAACACGGGATCCTTCGGGCCGTTGCCGCGGCCAGTGTTCGAGAAGGTCACGGCCATGCGCGAGGTGCTCGCGTCGGAGCCGACGGACTATTTCATCCGCAAGATGCCGCCGCTCTTATGGGAAGCACGCTGCAAGCTGGCCGATTTTCTCGGCACGAAACCGCAACGGCTGGTATTTGCCATCAACGTATCGACGGCGATCAACCTCGTCGCGGCGGGATTGAGGCTCAATTCGCCCGGCGAAATTCTTTTGACCGATCACGAATACACGTCGATGCAATGGTGCTGGGAGCGGTCGGCGATTCGGCAGGGGTTGTCGATCAAGACCTTCAAACTGCCGACGATGGCCCGTTCATCGGCGGAGATCGTCGAGGCGGCCGTCGCGGCGATGACGCCGCGCACGCGGCTGTTCTTCTTCAGCCATGTACTATCGCCGACCGGTCTCGTGCTCCCGGCCAAGGAGCTTTGTGCCGAGGCCCGCAAGCGCGGCATCCTCACGGCCATCGATGGGGCCCACGCCGTTGCGATGCGGCCACTCGATGTCTCGGACGTCGGGGCCGACTTCTACACCGGCAATTGCCACAAGTGGTTGCTGGCACCGACCAACTCGGGGTTCCTCGTCATCGGCCCAGGGAATGAAGATCGCTTGCAACCGTTGCAAGTGAGCTGGGGCTATCACCCGCATCCCAAGCCGATGGATGAACCCGATGAATTCGGTTCGACGCCGCGGGTTCGGCACCTCGAATTCGAAGGAACACGAGATCCGTGCCCGTGGTTGATCACGCCCGACGCGATTGCCTTTCAGGCGGATCTCGGCTGGGAGGCGATCCGCGGCCGAATTGCCGAGTTGGCGGCGTACGTTCGAAAACGACTTGGGGCCATTGCGGGCCTGACGCTAGCCACGCCAGCGGAACCGGGACTGCACGGAGCCCTGACGGCTTTTCAACTCCCGTTCACTGGACCCGAAAAAGCGGCGAAATTGCGAGAGGCGATCTGGAAACATCGCATCGAAGTTCCCGTCGTCGAGCGCCCCGACCGCCTGCTGCTCCGCGTCTCGACGCATTTCTACAACACGGAAGAAGAAGTCGATCGGCTCGCGGAGGTGCTGCCGGGGGTTTTGAAAGGGATGTAAGGGCGAGCCGAGCGGCGTAAGCCGCCGGGGCGATTCTCCAGTTCACCTTGTTGCTCCCCCACCTCCTGAGTAAGATTGCTGTTGCGCTCGCCTTCCGGCGGGCTGGGGAAAGGATCCCCCTCTTTTGGTATTCAAGATAGGTGCCATGCCAGCAACTCGGATGTCTCCCGGCGGCCCGCCCTCGTACGATCCCGCCAATCCACTGATTGTCCAGGCCGATCGCTCGATTCTCGTCGAGGTGGACAACCCCCGGTACGCCGCCGCGCGCGATGCGCTCGCTCCGTTCGCTGAACTGGAGAAGAGCCCAGAGCATATTCACACCTATCGGGTCACCAACCTGTCGATGTGGAACGCCGCCGCCGCGGGGATCACGGCCGAGCAGATGCTCGACGTTCTCAAAAAATACACCAAGTTCCCCCTGCCGGCGAATTTGGCGGCCGACTTCGAGGAAGTCGTTAGCCGTTACGGGCGGATCCGGCTGGAGAAATACGAAGGCGAACGCCTCCAGATCATCTGCGGCGATGTGCCGTTGCTCGAAGAACTCATTCGCCAGCCTTCCGTAAAGACGTTACTGGCGGAACGGATCGACAACAAGCGATTCGCGGTGGAAGCGAAGAACCGCGGTGTTCTCAAGCTCGCGCTGATCAAGGTCGGCTATCCGGCCGAGGATATCGCCGGTTACGTCGAGGGCCAAAAGCTGGCGGTGGAACTCCGGACGGTGGCCCGCTCCGGTTTGCCATTTCACATCCGCGATTATCAGCGCGAATCGGCCGACGTTTTCTTCGCTTCGGGCGACGCCCGCGGCGGCAGCGGCGTCATCGTGCTGCCTTGCGGTGCGGGGAAAACCATCGTCGGCATCACGGCCATGGCCCTCGTCAAGCGTTCGACGCTGGTGCTGACCACCAGCATCACCGCCGTCAAGCAATGGCATCGGGAGATTCTCGATAAGACCGACCTCACGGACGAACAGGTTGCCGAGTACACGGGCGACACGAAGAATTTCGGTGAGGTCACCCTGGCGACCTACCAGATCGTCACCTATCGTCCCGACCGCGACGAAGACTTCCCTCATTTCAAGATCTTCGAGGAGCGCGACTGGGGCCTGATCATCTACGACGAAGTCCACTTGCTACCAGCACCGGTTTTTCGCGTCACGGCCCAGATTCAAGCACGCCGCCGGCTCGGCCTGACCGCGACCTTGGTTCGCGAAGACGGTCGCGAAGGCGACGTTTTCAGCTTGATCGGCCCGAAGAAATACGACGTCCCGTGGCGCGAACTCGAGGCCAAAGGGTGGATCGCGTCGGCGTCTTGTACCGAGATTCGCATCGCCCTGCGGGAAGATAAACGGATGGAATACGCGGTCGCCGAGTGGCGCGACAAGTACCGTCTCGCCAGCGAGAACCCGGCGAAAGATGACGTCATCGCTCAGTTACTCAACCAGTACGGCGAGCAACGCGTGCTGATCATCGGTCAATATCTGAAGCAGCTTCGCCAGATCAGCAAGCGTTTCGATATCCCGCTCATCACCGGCCAGACGGGGAGTAAGGAACGCGAGGAACTTTACAACAAGTTCCGCACCGGCGAGCTTCGCCATCTGGTTCTGTCGAAGGTCGGCAACTTCGCGATCGATCTGCCGGACGCCAACGTGCTGATCCAAGTCTCTGGCACCTTCGGGTCACGGCAGGAAGAAGCTCAGCGCCTCGGCCGCATCCTGCGGCCAAAATCGAACGGGGACACCGCCCACTTTTATACCCTGGTGACGCGCGACACCCGCGAACTCGATTTCGCCCACCACCGCCAGATGTTCTTGACCGAACAGGGCTACAGCTACGCAATCGCCGACGAAGGCAACGTGATGGACGTCATCAATGGCCTGTGCAAGCCCGAAGAGGTCGACGTGGCCGAGGCGGGGCAGAGCCGCTCGCGGCTTAGCGTTCTCGAACGCGAAGCCACAAGCGACTAATTCATAACGGAAGCTAAATGCAAGAATCCATGGACCGATCACCTGGGATGCGGCTTCCGGTGAAGCTTCACCGGAAGGTCTGCCTGGTGTTGACCGACGACGCGGTCATGGCCGAGGAACTGCTCGCCCGCAAGAAACTGGCGCAGGACGTGGCGGGCCGGCTGACGGACCGCGTGCTGTTGATTCGGCCGGGGCGTCTGGAATCGGTTCTGGACGAACTTCGCCGCATGGGTCATACTCCGCAAGTCATCGGGCGTGCCGGCAAACCGACGGAATGAATGGGAAATGAGCAACAGCGAATCAGCCGCGGAATACTGGACGGCCCGCGTCCGCGACGCCCTGTCTCGACATGCCGAGCCCCTCCTCCGCGAAATTATTCAGCGGCTTCTCAAACCGCGCAATCAGTGGCCGATCGAGGAATTGATCGACCGCAGCGTCGCGGCCCTCACCAATGCCGCCGTCGTTGATCGCCGCATCAAGGAATTGGCCCCCGCTTCGCGCAAGGCACTCGCCCTGATCGGCCTGAGCCGGCAACCGCTCTGGCGCGTCGGCCATTTGATCTCCGTGCTTGCCACGCTCGATCACGCGGAAGGGCTACGGCCGATTCTGGATCTGCTCGAATCCGGCCTCGCGCAGCCAGATTTACCCGATTCGCTCAAGTCGATCAAGCAATTCGAAGACTGGCTTGGGCCATCGGGGATTGCCTCGGCTCGTCTTTTCGCGCATCCGATTGTCACGAGCCGGGCATTGCAAGAAGAGTTCGGCCTGCCGGTGTTTCCGACGAAGGCGATCGACAGCAAGGCGATCCGGCAAGGCGATGGCCTCGAATGGCAATTGCGGATCGCCGTTGCCTGGCAACGCGTCTCCGCCGAGCCGCTGCGCCTCACGCAACAGCAGACGCTTTTCAAACGCGACATGCAGCGCTTCCAGACAGATGAAGTGCTTGGGTCGCCGTTTGCTGAGCAAATGACGGATCTCCCCGACGTTGGCCTGCTCGCCCTGTCGCTGGCTGTTGCGACCGGTTTGATTGAATCCGACAACGGCGAATTACGCGGCCTGCCCGCACCCGCTCTCTGGGACAAGAAACCGCTCGATGTCTTGCTCGACCTTGGTTACGGTCTGTTCAAAGTGGAAGGCTGGACGCCGACCGAAGGGTATACGGGGAGCGAAGAAGGCGGGCTCTTCACCACCATTGCATTGCCCGTCTTGTTGATCCTGCGTTCGCTACCCGCGACCGAGTGGATTGAACCGGCGACGATTGCCGATTATCTCTTCGATCGCCATCCCTCGTGGGCCGCGACCATCAAGAAGAATCGCGAGACGGCCACGAAGTGGATCGAACGCTTTCTGCTTGGCGTCGCCTATCCGATTCGCTTGGTGGAAACCGTCCAGCAACCTTCGGGATGGTGGTTCCGCCTCGGCGACGTCGGCCGGCACTGGCTGTGCGCTGACAAGGCCCCGCGGTTCGATAATGAATTCCGGCAGACGCTGATCGTCCAACCCAACGGTGAGATCATCGCGTTCCGCCAGGGGCTCACGCCCGATCTCGTGGGTAAACTGAGCCGTTTCGCGGTTTGGAAGAATCTCGGTGCGGCTTGCACCATGGAACTTTCCGCCGAGAGCGTTTACCACGGCCTGGAAACCGGCCTGACCTCGGCCGAGATTCAACGGCTTCTCGATCAGCACGGCACGCACAACATTCCCGCCACGGTCGTCGATTCCCTCCAGCGCTGGGCGAGCAAGCGCGAGCGGATCACCATCTGGTCGGCGGCCACGCTCATGGAATTCACCAACGCCGACGATCTGGAGATGGCCTACCAGCGTGGCCTGATCTCCACGTGTTCACTCCGAAATCATTGCAGCGTGCCCATCAACTCGGCGTCGGCCTCAACGAACTCGAACAATGGGCCATCGACCGTTCCGGCGAACCGCTGACCCACGCCTCGCGATTGCTGTTCCGCGGCAGCGGCGGCGTGCCGGGCGAAGTTCGCCGCCGGCTGGTTGTGGAACTCCCCGACGAAATGGTCGCCGACGGCACCATGCAATGGCCCGCGACGGCGTCGCTAATCGAAGACCGCCTCGGGCCTCGATCGCTCGTCGTATCGGATGCCAATCTGCAGGCACTCATCGAGCAATTGCGTTCGGTCGGCGTAGAATTGAAGATTCAGATTCCCGGTTCATGAACCCCATCTTGGATCGACCGCGATGAATTACGAATCGATTGAGAGTGTCTACCTTGCTGTTCCTGATCGAGGCATGGACATCAAACCGTTTTTGAAACTCGGCTGGTTACCCTCGGAACCAATCCATGGAAAATCGGAGACGAAATACACAATCAACTTCGGCGAGCCGAATCGTCCATTCCGCCTTCAATTGGTTAAAAAGGAAGAGCCCACTAAAATTCGAATACAAGGCGGCAGTGTCGGGTTGCGAATGCTTGCATTGAGTGTCGCCGAATTAAAGAATTCCGTAGACGAATTGGTATCCCGAAACAGAAAAATCACGATGGCAAGCCCGATCGCATTGGCATGTGACGAAGGGGAAGCCGGCGCGACAATAATTCTACGTGAGCGCACTGACGAAATCGTTGACACGACCCACCCATTCCCCATCCGCCGCCTCGATCATCTCGCAGCCGTCGCCCACGATCTTGAGGCCCAGTGCCGATTTTGGACCGACGTGTTAGGCGTACCGCTCTTCGGCGAAGTGCGGACGCCGACGCTGGTGATTCGCCAGTTCAAGATTGGCGACGCCATCTTCGAATTGCTCGGCCCCGCGTCGGCGGATAGCCCGATCCACAAACGGCCGCCGGGGTTGATCAGCATGGTCTCGCTGGAAGTGGCCAATCTCGAAGCGTCGGCGGCGCAAGCCCGCGCGGCAGGCTTCACCATCAGCGATCCCGCGCCGGGGGCCTTGCCCCGCACGCGCACGGCCACGATTCCCGCAGCCGAGGCGAGTGGGTTGAATATTCTGTTGTTTGAGTATGTGTAACGGAGAGTGATCCCTTGGTGTCGCAGAGCCTCACCCCAGGGCTTGAATGAGATTTTTTACCGCGCCACTTCCGCCGGCGTCAGCACGCTGTTCCATCGCCGTTCCGGTCGACCCTTGTGGCCGCCTTTTTGCAGGGCGTAGCCGAGGATCAGCGGCACGGCCGTGGTCGCTTCTGCGAAAACCATCTGCTCGTAGGCCAGATCGACTTTGCCCCAGCTTGAGGCTTCCTTGAGCGTGCTCCCCGAGAGGGCCCCGTCGCGGACGTCGGCGACCGTGACCTGGATCGCGTATTTGTGCATCGACGCGTCGTGCCCGAGGACATCCGCGGCCACCACGATATCCTGAGCAAAGTTCTTGGGCACGCCGCCGCCGACCATGAACAGGCCGGTGGTGGGGTTGTGGATTTTCAAGAGCGTCAACTCGTAGAAATCCTTCGCGGAATCGATCGACACCTTGGGTCCGTCGCCGCGCGCGTGCTGATGGGCGACGAGGCCGAAACCGGCGGAGCAGTCGCTGAAGGCGGGGCAGAAGATCGGCACGTCTTTGCGGAACGCTTCAAAGACGATGCTATCGGGGGTCTTGCAGCCGTTCTTGTCGAGATAGGCACCCATCTCGCGGATGAACTCGCGCGAAGAGTACGGCTTCGGTTCGAGGTCGTCGGTTATCTGTCGCATGATGTCGTCGCAGACGCGGAGTTCGTCTTCGTCGATCAGCGTGTCGTAAATGCGGTCGATTTGCAGTTCGCGGAGCTCGGCATCGAACATCCCCGAGCGCAGGCGCTCTTCACCGACGTAATGCTTGTAGCCGAGGGCCTCGAAGAAATCCTGATCGACGATGTTGGCCCCGGTGCTGACGATCGCATCGACCATGTTGTTGCGGATGGCATCGACGAAGACTTTCTTCAGACCGGCGCTGATGAGCTCCGCACTCTTTGTCGCGGAGCATGCGTTCCGTGATGTCGGCCGCCCGTGCCAGATCGCGAGCGGAGAAGGCCATGTTCCGCATGGAATCGACCAGCGGGATGACGTCGATCTTCGTCATGTCGATGTGGTGGATGGGCGTGGCGAGCAATTCTTTCTTCGTCAGCATGGGGAGACCTCCGGGTACACGAGCATCAATACGAAAAGCCACCGCGACACGCTACGGTGTGGCTGTCGGGAGACAGCACACCCGCCATTGCGGTTCGGGGTGGCTTTGAAAAGAAAGTATACGCGGTGCGTCAATGGGTTCAATACATCAAGCCGCGACGCGTACGTTCTTCTTCACGATCTCTTCATAAAGGAACTTCGCGGCCCGGTCGCATGCACCGGGGATGGCGACCTGGGCTTTCAAATCCGCGAGTGCTTTGCGGACTTCCTCGGCCTTCTCCGGATGATCGAGCCATTCGATTACTTGCTGGGCAACCTCATCAGGTTTGTAGTTTTTCGTTTTGAACTCGGGGTAGAGTTCGCGGTCGGCGAGCAGATTGACCAGCGACATGTGCTTGCAGTGGATGAAGTAGGGACCAATCTGCCGAAGCATCCAGCCCGCACGGTAGACGATAACCGACGGCTTCAAATGATACATGAGTTCAAGGCTGACCGAGCCTGAGACCGCGATGCACGCTTCCGCGAGATTGATGATCTCCGGCGTCCGGCCTACCTGGACATGAATGGGGATGCCCAGGCTGGCAATCATGCCGCGAGCGACCTCCGCCTGCGCTTCGTTGAAACTGGCGACCAGGAATCGCGTGCTGGGGCATTTCCGATGCACGATCGCCGCGGCCGCGAGGATGTCGGGCAGGTTGCGCGTCACTTCGTGCATCCGCGAACCAGGCAGCAGAGCAATCACCCGACCGACTTGAACGCGTTGTTCGTCCAGGTATGCGGGATTGAGCTTCTTGGTGGCCAGTTCGTCGAAATAGGGATGGCCGATGTAATGCGACTTCACGCCGCGCGAGCGGTACCATTCATCTTCGAAGGGCAGGGCGGAGAGGACGTGCTGGAACCACTTCCGCACCTTCTTGACCCGCCAACTGGCCCAGGCCCAAATCTGTGGCGGCACGAAATAGTAAACGGGGATGCCTTCGGCGTGAGCCCGCTTCGCCAGCAACCAGTGGAAGCCGGGATTATCGATGACGATCACCGCGTCGGGTTTCTCGTCCTGAAAGTACTTTTTGGATTGCTTGAGAACGCGCATAAACTTCAGAACATGCGCGAGGACACGGATGAATCCCATGACGGCGTGTTTCGCCAGCGGATAAAGAAGCCGACAACCGGCCGCCTCCATCTTGTCGCCGCCGAGTCCGACGAAGCGAATGGACGGGTCGAGTTTCTTCAACGAGCGAACCAAGTTGGCACCGTGCAGGTCGCCGCTCGGCTCGCCGGCACTGATAAACAAATGCATGCTCGACATCCTTGTCGGTAGGAAAGGTCTTCCCGGTCGTCGGGGAAATCATACCAGGGGGAATTCGATGTGGGAAGGGACTTCTTCGTGGGACGGCCTTCCTAGGCCGACCTTATCGCTTTCTGATCGAAGGAATGACCAGGTTTGCCCAGGCCCACAAGTGAGGTACATCCCGAACGGAGTAAACAATTCCCAATCGGCCAATCCGGTCTGATCGGGATCGGCAGTGGGAACAATTGACAGGGTCGAGCCATCTCTAAATTGAACGAGCAATGAGATTCCCGGTTCTGACTCTGTCGGAATGGCGTGCGGACTCGCTATGACTTCAAGAACTTGAGAGCCAGCAAGTCGCTGAAACAACTCCTCGGCTCGAAGTATCGCATCCGCCGTTAGTATTTCGGATGAGACAAGGCGTGGTGGCTCCCCGACGGAGAATTTCCATTTGGACCCACGACTACCGAGAATCCACGAACCCTTCATCTCGTCTTTCAACCTGGGGTGCCGATAGGGAACCGGCAAGCCGAAATGAATATAGAGTTCGTCGCAGTAGGTGAACTCCATTTTCAGGCAGGGCAAGCCGAGGAGTAATTGAAGGATGGTGTTGAGCGCCT